>JAKQII010000282.1 GCA_029557535.1 Acidobacteriota bacterium | reverse complement strand
TCCCGAGCTTCGGCAGCAGACGAGCGAGATCAATCCGTTTTTCGGGCCCGTCGATGAGACCCTGGGCAATGGCTGGGGCACGGGCGGAGACGGTTTCGCATTCGACGAATACGGCCTGTTGCGCGGCGGGTGGGAGTCGTTCTCCGGTCTTCTCAGCGTCGACTACGACATCAACGAGTGGATGACGTTCTATTTCGACGCGGAGATCGCAGATTCGACCGCGGAAAGCCCCTATCAGCCGAACTTCCATCCGGCGAACAACGACTATCTCTACGTTTACGACGACAATCCGCTTCTGCCGGCGAGCGTTCTCACGTTCATGAACGACAACGGGTTGCCCTGGCTCTACGTCCAGCGTACGCATGACGACCTCGGCGTGCGGACGACGTTCGTCGACCGGCTGAATTTCACCGCGTCGGCGGGCGTCAATGGCGACCTCTCGGATACGTGGTCCTACGACGTGTTCGCGCAGTACGGCGAGATGCGGATCGACACGCGCACGACGAACACGCTCATTCGCGAGAACTATCTCTTCGCGATCGATGCCGTCAGCGACGGCATGGGCGGGGCGATGTGCCGCGACGCGGGAGCGCGCGCGAATGGCTGTGTTCCCATTCTGGCGCTCGGCCGCAACGGGCCGATCACGGCGGCGCAGCGCGCCTATCTCTTGCACGACAAGGAGACGGAGCTCGACATCGATCAGACGCTGATCGGCGGCAGCGTGACGGGGGATCTTTTCGTCCTTCCGGCGGGCGCGGTGCGCACGGCGGCAGGTTTCGAGTATCGCGACGAGGGACTTTCCTTCCGCGACGATCCGCTCAACCTCGCGAACGCGCTTCTGCTCAACGCGCCGACGCCCGCGATCGACGCCGGGTTCGACGTTTGGGAACTTTACGCCGAAGCGCTCGTGCCGATTCTGTCGGGGCTTCCCGTCATCCAGTCGTTCGATATCGAAGGGGCATTCCGCTACTCGGAGTACTCGCATATCGGTCAGACGGAAACGTGGAAGCTGGGCGCGAGCTGGGAACTGAGCGACGAAGTGCGGTTCCGCTACACGCGTTAGAAGAGCGTGCGCGCGCCGACGATCAGCGACAGCTTCAGCCCCGGCATCACGTCCTTTTCGTTCATGGTCGATCCTTGCGACAATTTGCAGATCGGCGCTTCGGCGAATCCGGCGTTGCGCGCGGCGAACTGCCTTGCGCTCGGATTGCCGGGCGGCTGGGTCGATCCGAACCCTGGCGTGACCAAGCAGGTCATCACGGGCGGCAATCCCGATCTCAGCGCCGAGGAATCCGATTCCTGGACGCTGGGCGCGATCCTGCAGCCCGCGTTCGCCGAACGTCTGCGGATTTCCGCCGACTATTGGAGCATCGACCTCACGGATGCGATCTCGCAGCAAAGCGTCGCGGAAATTCTCGCGAATTGCGTCGACAGCGCGTCGATCGCGAACGATTTCTGCGCGCTCGTCCAACGCGACGTTCCGGGCACCGGCGAGATCATCGCCGTCTCCAATCTGCCGGTGAACATCGACCAGTTGCGCACCCGCGGCACGGACGTGCAGGTCGCCTATGACTTCG
>JAKQII010000268.1 GCA_029557535.1 Acidobacteriota bacterium | reverse complement strand
ATTCTGAGGACTGGATGTGGAAGCGCCTGACAGCATTGCTCTTCATCATTTTTCTGGCCGGACAAGTCTGGGCCGGGGTTTGCGGCTGCATGCAGAGCGACATGAAGGGGATGGCGTGCTGCAAACACAAAAAGGCTAAGGGCGACTCGATGCGCCGCACAGACTGTTGCGACGGGCCGTGCGGAATGCGCACCTCGGACCAACAGCCGAGAACCTTCGGCGATGTCAGCATTCACGTTCAACCAAAAGCGTCGTTACCTGAGGCCAAGATCGACTTCCGTCCGCGCGCGGCCGCTCCGTACGGGTTTGTCTTCGTTGCCGCGCCGGTTCGCGTTCCGGCACAACTCTCACGACCGCCCAATCTCTATCTTCAATACCGATCACTTCTGATTTGATCCGCGCCGAAGTGTGTGATTTTGCCCCGCTCGAACCGGGGCCGCTCGTGTTTGCCGACGGGCAAATGCTTGATTTCACATTGCTTCGGCGATCGCATTCGTGCGCGCCGAACGTTCGGATCAAATGTCTAAATTCGCAATCATAATCGCGATCTGCGTCCTTCTGATCGCCTGCGGACAGCCATCATCGAAAGGAAAGACGATCGCCATGGGCAGCGCCGCAAACGGCCTGATGGTGACCGTCGAGAATTCCGACGGCGTCCTGAAAGGCGACCGCAACCGGTTTACGATCACCTTTTCCGACTCAACTGGCAATCCCGTCGATGTCGGCGCGGCGGCCGTGAATTTTCATATGCCGGCAATGGGAACAATGCCGACGATGAACGACGCGGCGACGCTGACGACGACCGACACGCCCGGAGTTTACGAAGGCGCGGTCAAACTTCAGATGTCGGGCGAGTGGCGGATGCAGATCATCTACGAAGGAAACGCGGGAAAGGGACGGGCGTCGTTCCCGATCGTCGCACAATGAAATTTTAGTCGGAGAAAATAGATGAAATACACAGCCTTATTGATTTTCGCATCGGCGATACTGATCGCCGGATGCTCACGAACGAAGAGTACCGGTTCGTCCGCTGACCCTGATGTTTACGTGGCCAAGGCCGGCGAGACCGTGAGGATAACGGTCTCGACGTCATATTCGCCCCAATCGGTGAAGGTCAATAACGGCGAGACTGTGAAACTCGAATTCACGCGCGTCGATGATCAGAATTGCGGCGATGAGCTTGTCTTCCCGAAACTCGGGATCAAGAAGGTACTCCCAGTTGGGCAACCCGTCGCGGTCGAGATCACGCCGAACGAATCCGGTGATCTGCAGTTCAACTGCGGAATGGAGATGATGAAGGGGAAGATCATAGTTGAATGATTTCGGATTTGCGATTTGCAATTGGTCTTGGGTCAATCAGGTCCGAATCGACCGGCTGATCCTGATTCGTAGGAACTAATCGCAAATCGCAAATCGCAAATCGCAAATCGCAAATGCGATGATTAACTGGCTTATCGAATGGTCAATGCGCAACCGCGCGGTCGTCATCCTGATCTACATCGGGCTTGCGGCGGCCGGATACTGGGCGCTTCTCCGCACCCCGATCGACGCGATTCCGGACCTTTCGGACAACCAGATCATCGTCTTTACGGATTGGGCCGGGCGCTCGCCGCAGGAGGTTGAGGACCAGGTCACGTATCCTCTGGTGACGAACCTGCAGGGACTTCCGGGCGTGAGGACCGTCCGCGCGAGTTCGGCGTTCAGTTTCTCGATGGTCAACGTCATCTTCGAGGACAACGTCGATCTTTACTGGGCGCGAACGCGGATCCTCGAACGGCTCAATCTCGTTCAGACCCAGCTGCCGACGGGTGTCACGCCGACTCTCGGACCGGACGCCTCGGGCGTCGGGCAGGTCTTTTGGTACACGGTCGAATCGGATTCGATGAACCTGCGCGACCTGCGGTCGATCCAGGACTGGTTCGTCAGGTACCAACTCAATTCCGTTCCGGGAGTCGCGGAGGTCGCGTCCGTCGGCGGTTTTGTCCAGCAGTACCAGATCGACGTCGATCCCGACCGGCTCCGCGGTTACTCGCTTCCGATGTCGGCGGTCGTCGAGGCGGTCGAACGCTCGAACAACAACGTCGGCGGGAACGTCGTCGAGCAATCGGGCGAATGGGCCGTCGTTCGCGGGATCGGACTTGTCGAATCTGTCGCGGACGTCGAGAACATCGTCATCGGCTCGAGCGGCGGGACGCCGATCTATGTGAAGAACGTCGCGGACGTAAAGATCGGCAATGCCTTCCGGACAGGTTCACTCGACAAGAACGGGAAGGAAGCGGTCGGCGGCGTCGTCATCGCGCGTTACGGCGCGAACGCTCTCGAGGTCATTGACAGTGTCAAGGCAAAGCTCGACGAACTCAAGGCCGGATTGCCGGCCGGCGTCACGATCGTCCCGTTCTATGACCGGACACAACTGATCGATCGCGCGACCGGGACGCTCGAACGGGCGCTGATCGAGGAACTCATCCTTGTGACGCTCGCCCACATCGTTTTCCTCGCGCATTTCCGCTCGATCCTGATAGTCACGATCCCGCTTCCTCTGGCGGTCTTGATCTCGTTTCTTT
>JAKQII010000247.1 GCA_029557535.1 Acidobacteriota bacterium | reverse complement strand
CGCGTTCGGCATTCTGAAGTCGCGCCCGCGCTTCGCCCGACGAACTCACCAGCTGATGCTTTTCGGCGATCAGCGAGGTCACCTTTTCGGACTTTTCCCTGACCGCCGCGGCCAGCCGTTCAACTTCGGCCGCGTGGTCGTGAAGCGTTTCCTGCGCTCGGATGCCTTCGCGGACGAGTCCTTCAGACCGTTCGGCAAGTCGGTCGAGATTGTGCTCGAGCTGACGGTCGATCTCGGTGAACCTTTCAAAAGCGGCGGTGTGCTGGGTTACCTCGTTCCGGATCGTGTCCAGTTTGGACTCTGTCGCCCGAACCCTCTCGATCTTTGTCCGGTACCGACCTTCCGCGGTCTTAAGCTCATCGACGGCAGTCTGCGCCTCGGCGAGTTCCTTCTGTTCGTCCTTTTTGAGGCGTCCGATCTCGGACTCGTAACCGGCGAGCCTTTCGGCGCCGCTTTCGATCTCGCCGCCAAGCACGGCGGCGCGAAATTTTAGACTTTCGATCTGTTCGAGCCGGTAGATTCGTTCGCGCTCGTTCCGATCGCGATCAAGCGCATTCGCCGAATGTTTCTGGCGCAACTCGCCAAGTTGTTCTTCGGCGAGTCGCGCGGTCCGCGTCGCCTCACGAAATTCTTCTTCTTTTTCCGCGACGCGTCGGTAAACTTCGTGTTCCGCCGCTACGGCTTCCTTGAGCTTTGACTCGAGCTCGCCGACAAGTGCCGAGAAATGCTTGCCTTCAGCCGTGAACAACTGCCGCAAAAGAACGCGGAATTCCTCGCGGAGGATCTTGTACCGGCGGGTCTTCGCCGCTTGCCGCCTAAGCGAATTGGCCTGTTTCTCTATCTCCGCGACGATGTCGGTAATCCGACTAAGATTCGTTTTGGCGGATTCGAGGCGAGCCTCGGCGGCGCGCTGCCGCGTCCGGAACTTGCTGATACCCGCCGCCTCTTCAATGAGATTGCGACGGTCGGAAGGCTTCGCCGATAGGATCTGACCGATGCGGCCCTGCTCAATTATCGCGTAATGCGAACCGCTCAGTCCGGTACCCGCAAAAAGATCCTGAATGTCGCGAAGCCGGCACGTTTTGCCGTTTAGCAGATACTCGCTCTCGCCCGAGAGATAAAGGCGGCGAGTGACGGCAATCGCCTCGCCCGGCGCAAAATCCAGCGCGAACGAGCGCGGACGCCAATGACGCTTCGGTTTTACCTTCCTTTCGACGATCTGGACCGATCCGACCTGCGCGGCTTGCGCGATCTCGGCGGTTTCCGATGACTCGGTCTCGGGTGTTTCTGTCGACTCGCCGCTTTCGGACGATTCTGCCGGATCAGCCTCGGCCTCCGGCTCGAAATCTTCGACGTGGACCGCGTTCTCGTCAAGTTCGGAGATCGCCTCGTCGATGCCGCTCAAGTCCTCTTCGTCGTGAATGAACGACATTTCGTCGTCTCGGACCAGATGCAGGACGACCTCCGCCATCCCCGACGGCTTGCGCGTTCGGGTTCCCTGGAAAACGACGTCCTTCATTTCGGAACCGCGCAGCGCCTTGGCGCGCTGTTCGCCGAGAACCCAGGCGATGGACTCTGAGACGTTACTGTTGTGGACAATGATGTTTCCAGCGACAAAATTGTGCGTTTCGTCGATTGAAAGGTCGTAAACCCATTTATCTTTTGGAGTGATCTTCTCGACACTCGCGATCTCGTCCCAAAACAGGTCGGATTCGGCCAACCGAACAATTTCATTCAACGTCGGTTCCGCTGCTTCAGGTGAATCGCCTATCGATCGGATGACGTTCGCTACTTCAAATAGACCGGCGCGACTCGGTTCACAAATTTCTCCCGTGTAGGCCGCGAGTTTTGGGAATCGTTTACGGTTTGGCTTGACTCTTGCACGTGCCAGAGTAGCCGCTTCCCGGACAAGCTTATTTGCCGAGGGGACCAAGTCCCTGTTTGGATTGTCGTTATCGTCGATCGCGCGTAGCCGATTAAGCGCGGATTGCTTCATTCCAATGAACGAGAGTCCGTTAGCCAGATGTTTCAGCTGTCTCGATCCATATACAAGTACAGAATAATATCTTCGGACAGTACGATTCTTGGTGTTCGACGCGCACTTCCGCTTTGGTCGCAAATAGCCAACAATTCCAAACTGCAACAACAAAGTAATGATCTGAGTTGCAAGTTGTTCACTTGCTGTCGTGTATTCGACGTAATTCAGCGCTTTTCCATTGCTGCGTTGAGCGCGTGAACAAACATAGGCGTCGCCCTCGAACAGTCCCGACAAGAACGCCCATTTCGTTTCCTCGTCCGAGACCAATATCTGCTCGGGTACTTTTTTTGTGAAGGAGTTCGAGCCAACCGCGATCCCAAACAACTTCTCAAGACATCGGCCAAGCGTCGCCGAGAAGACCAAACTGTCGGTGGCGTTTGGTTTGTAATTTCGCTGAACAACGCGCAGTCCAAACAGATGCCTGACCGCATCGTTGAAAAACTGATTCAATTTCACGTCCGAATTTACAAACCAGACTGAGTTCGAATTGTTGCTGCGACCTTCCGCAATAATAAGCCCAAGAACCCGCGCAAGTTCCGGACCGAGTTGCCGAGGTGTCCTCAGTTTGCCCGAGCGTCGGGAACCAAGTTCATCCAAAAACGGAGGCGGTTCGAAGGTTCGTGCGAACTTCGCGGCGGTCGCGACATTGATCGCTTGCCCAATTCTCACGCTCGGGATTCGATTTACCTCAACACCGGATTCGCGGGCCCAAGACTCGAGCGTTCCAAACTTAGTTTTGGCCCTTTGGGTCCAATCAAGAATCTCAGCGGAGAACGGCAGGTATACATTGTCCTCTTCACGGAATCCGTTCATGAATTCCTCTGCAGTGAACATGACGCGCCGCCCAGGCGTCCGAAGTATTCGAGGTGTCGCTATGCGGACGCCTTCTGTCAGTTCGTCCGCACGCAACGCACGAAGTTTGCCGTTTTCAAGGGTAAATAGTGGATGGTACGCAGTGGCGGTGATCTCCCGACCAGCGCGTGTTCGGATCCGAAGCAAGTGTTCCGGCGACTCTCTGCGTACGAAGGCTGAAACTCTACGATTCTCAAGTTTCAATGACTTCGGGTTTAGCGTAATGATCTCTACGGATCCAGGATTTTCACGCGTGAGGCAACCGTCGTCGAATTGCTCAGTTATCAGGCATGCGTCCAGTGCGCCCTCAACCAATTTGCGTATCTCTACTTCACGACCGTCGGCGAGCGTGACCAGAGTCTCGCCGGAAACGCATTTTCCGCATCCGTTCGGCCCGACGACGGCGGTGATTCCGTTGCCGGTAAAGACAACTTCGGTGTAGTCGGCAAAGGATTTGAAACCAGTGATCTCGAGACGCTGGAGCTTGAACATTCGTATGCGCTTATCTTTGGTAAATCAGCAGTCTATTTTGTTGGTTTGAGGGTTTTAAGTCAAACACCTCAAAGCGCGGCCGACGCCGTCGTCTGGTAAGATACGGGAACACGACGACATATGATCGAGAACTCCGAAATTCCGGCGCGGCGAAGGTCTTTGAGAATCAGATTAGGAGCGTCGTTTCTGATCTGGCTGGCGGTCGCATTGCTGCTCGGCGTGGGTTGGCTTTTCGCCTGGATGCTTCCGTCGCGCGGCGAATTCGAACTTCGTGGCGCGGATCTGCCGGAACCCGCTGAAACACGCTCGGCTACCGGCATCGTGATCGACGACGGCCATTATCTTTCACGGCGGCAGGCATACTATCGGCCGCGTGCGCGATTCAGTGCGGATGGCCGCGATTACGAGGTCGAGGCGACCGGCGGTTACGCGCCGCAAGCGCTTTTCTCGATCCCTGTACGCGGTTCCGAGACGGAGATCGTATATCACCCGTCCGATCCGGCGCGGGCCTGGTTTAAATGGGAATACGAACGGATGCGTTCGGACCATGCCTCGTGGAGCGCCGGTCGCGTGGGTGACGCGATCCGTGCCAACTACAAAACCGCCGCGTCGATCGCCGCAGCGGCTTTGGGTCTTGTTCTTCTGATCAATCTTTTCGTTCCGGTACTGCGTCCGTTCAGGGCATTCGTCAAAACTCGTCGACAAGGCTTCTGAGACCCTGTTTTTCAGCCCGCTCATTGTCAAGTTCGGTGAGCACGTCAAGCAGGAAGTTGGTATTGCTGCTGACGCTGATGATGACCGGGAACTCAATCTCTGAGATCGAAAATTCGAACGTTCCGCTGTTGATCTCGATGATCTCGCGAAATGCCTTGGCACCGTTTTTTCCGCCGCACTCGGCATCGACGATCTTGCCCTCGTTGAACGAAACGCTCGCAAGATAAAGGTCCGATTTCAGCACCAGAAGCCCGGTCATCTTCGAACTCTCGATCACCTGTACCGCATCGAAGATCCCGACAAACGCCAGATTGCCGGCAAAAGTGACGTCGGTGCGCACTTTCTGCGGTGTTCTGTCGCGCGAGGTCGCGAAATCCGGCCGCCGCGCACGCCGGATCGCCTCGAGTCCCGGAGCGACCGAGATCCGCGGATCGAGAAGCTTAGCCTCTTGAAGCCGGTCATAGGCGAGGTCGAAATCCTCACGGCCGATGTAGAGATTCACGAGCGCCAAGCACTGCCGCGCCGCCTCATCAAGACTCTTCTGCGAAATACAGATGTCGCGCAGCTTTTCTCGAAGCGCGATCGATCGCGGACTGCGTTCGATCGACTCGCGGAGAAGCTGGAAGGCCTTTTCCGGCGAACGGTATTTCACAAACAGTTCGGCGTCGAGAATGATGGATTCGATCGACACCTCGTTCATCGGAATAGAGGGCGTTTCAAGGACTTGATTCATAGCGGGTCGACTGAACAACTTTGTTCAACACAATAAAACTATCATAAGTGAACGTGCATAGTCACCAAGATTTTCGGCCGGTCCGGTTCGTCGGTCCGGATCGGCGGCGTTATAATGGCCACACAAACCCGATTCAAGGAGATTTCTAATGGTTCGCGCAATTTTGTTCTCGGCATTTTGTTTGATCTCTTTCGCGGCTTCGGCGACGGCGCAGACTGTTCGCGTGACGTTCATTCACGTCAACGACGTTTATCAGTTCACGCCCGTCGACGGCGGCAAGCGCGGCGGTCTCGCTCGATTGCTTACGCTTCGTAAGATGGCGCTCGCCGAGAACCCGAACACGATCTTCACGCTCGGCGGCGACACGGTCTCGCCGTCGGTCGAGACGCGGACTTACAAAGGCGCTCAGATGATCGATGCCTGGAACGCGATCGGACTGGATTACTCGGTCTTCGGAAATCACGAGTTCGACATCAAGACGGCGGAACTTCTGGCGCGGATCAAGGAGTCGAAGTTCAAATGGCTCGGGGCGAACGTGATCGATTCGAAGACGGGGAAGATCTTCGCGGATCTTCCGCCATACGAGATCCGCGAGGTCGCGGGCGTCAAGATCGGGATCATCGGACTCCTTCTGCCGGAAACGAAAGAGACGTCATCGATGGAAGAAAGCCTTCAGGTGACGGATTTTTGCGAAGTCGCCAAAAAGTACGTCGCCGAGATGCGCAACAAGGAAAAGGTCAGCGCGGTGATAGGCCTGACGCATCTTTCGATGGCGCAGGACAAGGTCCTTGCCGGATGCGCGGATTTCGATCTGATCCTCGGCGGACACGAGCACACACTTCTGCAGTCGAGTTCACACGGGACGCCGATCTTCAAGATGACCGCCGACGCGCGCGAACTCGGCAAGTTCAACCTGAATTTCGACGCGAAAACAAAGACCTTTCTCAGCCTCGACTGGGAGATCATTCCCGTCACGGATCAGATCGCCGATGCTCCTGAATTCGCACCAATCTTTGAGAAATACAAGGATCTTCTAGTGAAGCTCGCCGAACCGGTCGGCGCGACTTCCGTGACTCTCGACGCGCTTTCGTTTTCGAACCGGAACAAGGAAACAAACATCGGAAATTTTATCGCCGACGCGTACCGAGGCGCCGTCGATGCTGATGTCGCGCTCGTCAACGGCGGTTCGATCCGCGCCGATCTGACGTACAATCCGGGTCCGCTGACCAAGCGTGACGTGCTTTCGATGCTGCCGTTCAACAACCCGATCGTGAAGGTCGAACTGACCGGCAAGACGCTGCGCGCGATCCTCGAGCACGGAGTCGCCCGCAGCGGTGTCGGCGAAGACGGCGAGCCGGGACGTTTTCCGCAGATCTCGGGAATGTCATTTGTTTACGATGTCTCGAAGCCGGCCGGCAGCCGCGTTGTCGAGGTGGTCGTCGGCGGAAAACCGCTCGACGACACGAAGTCGTACACGCTGGCGACGTCGGACTTCTTGGTTTCACGCAGCGGCGACGGCTACACGATGTTCAAGGAAGCGAAGGTCTTGACCGAAGCCGCGACCGCTCCGAAGGACTCGGACGTTTTTGAAAAGGCGATCCGCAACGCTCCCGACGCGACGATCTCGCCGAAACTCGAGGGAAGGATCCAAGTAAAAGGGTAAAAAGGGGAAAAGGTAAAAAGGGGAAAAGGTAAAAGGGGAAAGGGTAAAAAGGGGAAAAGGGGAAAAGGGGAAAAGGTAAAAAGGTAAAAAGGGGAAAAGGTAAAAGGGGAAAAGGGGAAAGGGAAGGTACACCGTACTTCCTTTTTCCTTTTTACTTTCTACTTTCGAAGCGTTCCCGTGCTTTCGCGCGCTCGACCTCGCGGTTCTTCGGCGGCGCGGTCGTCACGAGCACGTCCAGCAAGCGGCGCGAACAATCCGTGATCTCGTCGACCGCGTTCTCGAACGCATCACTATTCGCCGCCGACGGCTTTACCGAACCGCTGATCTTGCGGACAAACTGCAGCGCGGCCGCGCGGATCTCTTCTTCCGTGGCCGGTGGCTCGAAATTGTGAAGTTGCCTGATATTTCTGCACATCTTGCGATTTTGGATTTTAGATTTTTGATTTTGGATTACGACGCCCCAAATCCCAAATCCCAAATCCGAATTCCCAAATCCCAAAGGCTATCCTTCGTTGACCTTGAGTACCGCCAAAAAGGCTTCCTGCGGGATCTCGACGCGGCCGACCTTTTTCATCCGCTTCTTTCCTTCTTTCTGTTTCTCGAGCAGCTTGCGTTTGCGCGAGATGTCGCCGCCGTAGCACTTGGCGATGACGTTTTTGCCCATCGCTTTGACGGTCTCGCGAGCGATGATCTTGCTGCCGATCGCCGCTTGGATCGGGACCTCAAACAACTGCCGCGGGATCAGTTCCTTCATCTTCGCGGTAACCAGTTTTCCTTTTGCCTCAGCCGTCTTGCGGTGCAGAACAAGCGACAACGCGTCGACCGGTTCGCCGGAAACAAGCACGTCGAGTTTGACGAGATCGCTTTCCTGGTAGCCTGAGAAATGATAGTCGAGAGACGCGTAGCCGCGCGAGACGGATTTCAGGCGATCGTAAAAATCGAGCACGATCTCGTTCAACGGCAGTTGGTAAACGAGCATCACGCGGTTTGAAGTGACGAACTCGAATTTCTTCTGAACGCCACGCTTCTCGTCAAGGAGCGGCAGAATCCCGCCGAGATAAGCGTCGTTCGTCAGGATCGTCGCCTCAATATACGGCTCTTCGATCTTCGAGATCCGCCCCGTTTCGGGCATCCGCGCCGGCGAATCTACCTCCATCACTTCGCCGCTCGTGGTCGTCACGCGATAGCGAACGCCCGGGGCGGTCGTGATGAGTTCCAGGTTGAACTCGCGCTCGAGCCGCTCCTGGACGATTTCCATATGAAGCAGCCCGAGAAATCCGCAGCGGAATCCGAAACCGAGCGCGGTCGATGATTCGGGCTCGTAGAAGAACGACGCGTCGTTCAGCCGCAGCTTGTCCATCGCGTCGCGCAGATCCTCGTACTGCGCCGAATCGGTCGGATAAAGTCCCGCGAAGACCATCGGCTTGACTTCCTGAAAGCCCGGAAACGGCTCTTTCGTCGGGTTGGCGGCTTCGGTGATCGTGTCGCCGATCTGGACGTCGGCGACGGTTTTGATCGACGCTGTCATGAAACCGACCTCGCCGACGCCGAGCTCGTTGATCGGAGTCGGGCGCGGCCGGTTGACGCCGATCGTTTCAACCAGGTACTCACGGCCCGTATTCAAAAACTTGATCTTCGTGCCTTTCTTGAGCGAACCGTCGATGACGCGGAAGAGGACGATGACGCCGCGGTACGAGTCGTACCAGCTATCGAAGATCAGCGCTTTGAAGGGCGCGTTCGGATCGCCTTTCGGAGCCGGGATCTTGCGAACGATCTGTTCGAGGATGTCTTCGACGCCGACTCCGGTCTTGGCGCTCGCCAGCACTGCATCGCTTGCGTCAAGTCCGATGATATTCTCGATCTGCTCCTTGATCCGGTCAGGTTCGGCGCTCGGGAGATCGATCTTGTTCAGGACCGGCAGCAGTTCGAGATCGTTATCGATTGCCAGATAGGTGTTCGCGAGCGTCTGGGCCTCGACGCCCTGCGACGCGTCGACGATCAGCAGCGCGCCCTCACAAGCTGAAAGCGAACGCGAGACCTCGTATGAAAAGTCGACGTGTCCCGGCGTGTCGATCAGGTTGAGAACGTACGGTCTTCCATCCCGCGCTTTGTAATCGAGCCTGACGGCGTGAGCCTTGATCGTGATCCCGCGTTCGCGTTCGAGGTCCATGTCGTCGAGTAGCTGGTCCTCCATGTCGCGCTCCGAGACCGCGCCGGTGAGCTGCAGAATTCGATCGGCAAGCGTCGATTTGCCGTGATCGATGTGCGCGATGATCGAGAAATTCCTGATGTTTTCCGGGTTCATAACCATACAGCGGCGTCCGCGGCCGCAAATTCGAACTTTTAAGATAACAAAACGCCGCCGAAACCGCACGACCGAACCCGTTCCCGTGCGGGTTTGTGGATCGCGACCCGACTGAGCTAATCTGTGTTGACTGAATCATGGTTGAGTTGTTGGCATTACTGACGATCGGATCGACTGCCGGGGTCCTCGGACTTGGCTTCTTCCTCGGTTTGCGACACGCAACCGACGGCGATCACCTGGCGGCGGTTTCGACGATCGTCGCTGAACGCAAAAGCCTGTGGAGTTCGGCGCTTGTCGGCGGACTCTGGGGTGTCGGACACACGATCTCGCTCCTGATCGCCGGGATGATCGTGCTTCTGCTTGATTTTGAGATCAGCGAGCGGATGGAAAGAGCGCTTGAGTTTGCCGTCGGGATCATGCTCCTGCTTCTCGGCGCCAACGTCTTGAGAAAGCTCCTGACGGGCGGCACTCTGCATTTTCACAGTCACGAACACGGGGCTCGTGAACACGCCCACCCGCACATTCACGGTGCCAAGCAGACGGATCCGGCGAATACGCACCACGGACTTTCATTCAGCCCGAGATCGATCGTCATCGGAATGGTTCACGGGCTCGCCGGAAGTGCGGGCCTGATGCTGTTCGTCGTTCCGACGATTGAATCGAAGATCGTTGGCCTTCTCTACATCGTTATCTTCGGAATCGGTTCGATCGGCGGAATGATGATCATGAGTTTTCTCGTCGGATTGCCGTTCCATCTGACTGCCTCGAAGTTCAACCGCATCAATACCTACCTTCAGCTGGCCGCGGGGATCGGCGGAATCGTTGTCGGTTTATCGGTTATGTATGAGAAAGGGGTCACCGAAGGACTTCTCATCTGAGCCCGCATCCGGAAGATATCAGAATCGCTTAATTACAGTTCACGAAGTCTGATCCCAAAAAATTTCGGCGATCGTGGTCTGAGGTCTATAATGAAGTTGGGCGTGAGTTTTCCCCGCGCTTCTGCGCTTCGGTCGGACGCATCATTTCTGGCCATTCTTTCTAAATTCCTTGCACGGAGGTATGGACAATGATTACCTCAGCAAACAAATCGATAATCAGCACTTCCTTCAGGATCGTTCTGTTCCTGGCAATCTTCTTGATCGCGGCTCCGGTGATGGCCCAGAAGAACAGGCAACCGGACAAGAAGCCCGCGTGGCAGGGTTATCACGAGATCACGATCGGCGCGACCGCCGACCAGATCCGCGAAAAGCTCGGAAAGCCAATGACCGAGGATTCCGAAGGCCTTTTCTACACCATCTCGGAAACCGAGACCGTTCAGTTTCTGCTTGACACAGGGGGTAAGGTGCGCGCGATCTCCGCGATCTTCAGCGCCGAGAATCCGGCCCCGCCGACGTTCGCCGACGTGTTTGGCAAGTTCATGCCGGCAGACGCGAGGGAGGACGGTTCGATCTACAAGCTGGTACGGTACGAGGATCTCGGATACTGGATCTCGTACAATCGGATGGCCGGCGAGAAAGCCATGGTCATCGTGCTGATGCAGAAATTCTGAGTCTTTGTCGAACTCGTTTGCCCGGGAACGGCGCAGTCCTTGCTTGAATCGGCCCCCAGGGTCGGCTGGGTGGGGATGTGCGCCGTTTCTACGTCGAAGTCAAGATTCAAAAATCAAGATTCAAAATATTCAAAATTCAGAATTCAAAAATCAAAATTCAAGAGTCATGGTCGCAACCGAACCCAGCAAACCCTTGCATCTTGAATCTTGAATTTTGAATCTTGAATGCAAAATCACTTGACCTCAAGTTCAAACGGCAAGAGCAGCATCGCCTGTCCCTGCTTCATCTGGTCGAGCATCGCCGCGTATCGGAACGACCGCCGAATGTCTTCCGGCATTGCTTTTACCAAAGCGGCCTGCGCACGCTGTTCCTCGGTCGTCGTGTTCTCTTCCCCGCCGCCGAAAATGGTCTCGAAGAACGGACGCGGCGTCGGAAATGCCACCCGCCGAACATCTTTGTCGGCCGGCAGATTCGCGAGTTGCTTCGCGATCTCAATGGCCTTTTCCAGACCGCCGATCTCGTCGACCAATCCATTCTCTTTCGCTTGGGTCCCGGTCCACACGCGGCCCTGGCCAAGCGTATTCACTTCCTCGTCAGATTTGTTGCGGCCTTTGGCAACCTTCGGAACAAAATCGGTGAAATAGATCTTCTCGATCTGTTTCTGCATCTTCTCGAGCTCGGTGCCTTCCCATTTCGATGTCTCTCGGAAGATGCCGGCATTCTTGCCCATCATGACGTATTCGCTCGAAATGCCGATCCAATCATAGAACCCCTTCATCACGGGCTTGCCCATGAACACGCCGATCGATCCGGTGACCGTCGACGGCTCGGCGACGATCTTGTTCGCGTTGCAAGAGATGTAATAGCCACCTGAAGCCGCAACATCCGACATCGATACGACAACCGGCTTCTTCGCCTTCGCCTCTTCGAGAGCGTGCCACATCAGATCCGACGCCAGCGAGGACCCGCCGGGGCTGTCGACGCGCAGTACGATCGCTTTGATCGATGTGTCCTCCGCCGCCTGATTGACAGCGTCGACGATCGTATCGGAACCCAATGCATCGCCGCTGAACGGACCCTGACTCGAGCGTCCTAGGTTGATCGCACCGGACGCATAAATGACCGCTACCTTCTCGCCGTTATTGAGGCCCAGGCTGTCGCTCGGAATCTCGCGGTAGTCCGATGCCGAGACCGTGCGCAATTCGTCCTCTTCCTTGTATCCGAGACGGTTCTTCATCTCGTCATAAACCTGGTCGCGATACGCGGCACCGTCAATCAGGCCGATTTTCAGCGCGTCGTCCGCATGGTACGGCGCTTCGTCGATGATCGCCTTGACGTCTTCTAAGGATTTTTTGCGTTCGTCGGCGATCGCCTGCGTCATGCGTCCGAAGTATTCGTTGAGAATCGCGTCAATGACCTCGCGGTGCGGCTCTGTCATCGACTTTTCCGTGTACTGATCGGGTGCGTTCTTATATTTGCCGATCTTCAGGAACTGCGGTTCGATGCCGAGTTTGTCGAGCGATCCGCGGTAAAACATGACGTTCGCGGCAAAACCGTTGACGTAAAGATCGCCGGCGGGAGGAAGGAAGATCTTTTCAGCGGAGGTCGCGATGTAATACTCCTTATTGGTCCCGATCTGCATGTAGGCGTATACAGGTTTGCCCGAATTCCGGAAATCCTTGACCGCGTCGCGCAATTCGTCGGCCTTGCCCCATCCGATGCCCGGAAAGTTGATGTCGAGCACGATCCCGCCGATCCGGTTGTCGACTTTTGCCTTGCGGATCTGGGTCAGCAGACTTGAAAACGACTGCGGTTGGTTGATTCCGAGAAGCTTTGCGGTCGGGTCTTCGGGGGCGTAATCGGGGAGATCGCCGGAGACCTTCAGCACCAGCACGCTGTTGCGCGCGACCGTCGGCCGTCCCATCGATTCGAAAATGAGGGCGAACCCGATGATTCCAACCAGGACGGCGACCAGCAAAAGGCCGCCGATGATGAGAAATGCTTTCTTTGTATTAGACATTGCCATATTCGATTCCCGCCCGCCGCATCGATCCGCCGGGCCCGATTATCATACGTTTTCGGGCCCAAAAGGTTTGACCTTGGTCCGCCGATCAAAAAAGAAACGGCCGCTCGGGCCGTTTCAATGTGAAGTCAAATTGTCTTTCCGGATTATTTGCGACCGCGCGGGAGAAGGAGACCGAGGACGAGTCCGACGGCCGCCGCGATGAGAATCGTCTGGCCCGGCTTCTTGCGGGCGTATTCCTTCGCGTCCTCGACCAATTCCTTCGGATCCTTGCTTGAGAGCTCCTTGAATTTGTCGCTCGCCTGCGCGAATTTGTCATTAGCGAAGTCACGCGCCTTGACGGCCGCGTCCTGAATCTTCTGTTGATATTCCTGTGCCTGCATTTTCCAATCTCCCAAGAACTCGTCGTCAAGCGACTGGTTGAACTCTTCTTCCTGCGGCGTCAGCGGAACGAGACTTTGATGTTCAAGTTCGTGCTCAGCCTTTTTCACTTCGTTTTCGAATTCCGACATTCCTAACCCTCCGTCTGCAAATAATTACCAAGTCCGATGACCTGTTCGCCGCATTTGATGCGGCCCGTCTGCAAAAAGTTCATACGAAATTCGACCGGCTTCGTTCCCGAAAAATTCATTTGAACGAAACCGCTCCGCACGACGTACAAGAACATTCGCCAAACGCGCTTGACAGGTCAAATTTCAATTTGCGAAAGTAAGTAAGCACTTACTTAGTAATATCAGCCAGACCGACGGAGACGAATTGAAGGATACGATTTTCAAATGCATTAGCAGCCGGATGGCCGGCGACGAGCGGCGCGAACAGATCATCCGAGTCGCAATGCGGCTCTTCGGCGAGAATGGATTTCGCGGAACAACGACGAAGGAGATCGCCAACGCCGCGGGCGTCTCTGAAGCGACGGTCTTCAAGCACTTCGCAAACAAGGACGAGCTTTATGCCGCGATCCTCGACCACAAATCCTGCGAGCACGGATTCGACCTGCCGTTCGCGGAGATCGCCGACAAACTGGCCGACAAGGACGATTTCGGGGTGTTTTACGGGCTCGCGCTCTATATTCTCGATCACCACGAAAGGGATTTCGATTTTCTGAGACTCATGATGTACTCCGCGCTTGAAGGGCACGAACTGGCGCGGCGTTTTTACGAAAGCTTTTCATCGTACGTTTACGATTTTCTCGGAGAGTACATCAGGCAACGTCAGACGGACGGTGTTTTTCGCGACATGGAACCGCGGATCGTTGTTCGGTCACTGATCGGGATGGTGGTCCATCATTCCCTTAATACGCTCCTTTGGGACAAGGAGCAGAAACTCCTGAAGATATCGAACGAAGACGCTGCGAGAGAATTCGCGACGATTCTGCTCGAAGGGGTCAAAAAGTAGTTTTGGACGGAAAATCCGCCGTCGCGTGAGACCGGATCGGTCTGGTTTGCGCGCTAAATATCGGGTAACAATGACTAAATTCAAGGCAATCATCTCCATTGTTTCACTGGCGCTGCTGGTATCGGCGTGCGGTTCGAAGGTCGAATCCAGTTCGAACTCGAACGCCGCCCAGCAGGAAAACGTACAGGTCGCGACCGCACCTGCTAAGGTCGTGAACATTCCCTCTTATTTCGAGGCGACGGGTACGCTCGCCGGCGACGCCGTCTCGGACGTCGCTCCGACCATCGCCGGACGGATCGTCGCCGTCAACTTCGACATCGGCAGTTACGTCAACAAGGGCGACGTCCTCGTCAAACTCGATGATCGCGACGCACAGATCAGGCTTGACCAGGCGCTGGCACAGCTCGATCAGCAGCGCAAGAGCGTGGCGACCGCCGAAGCAAACGTCGATCAGGCCGTCGCGAATCTCCGTCAGGCGCAGGTTCGACTGGGTCTTCGTGACGGCGAATCGTTCGATATCAAGGACTTTTCGCAGGTGATTTCAGTTACGGCCCAGCTCGAGCTCGCCGAAAAAGAGTTCCGGCGCGCCGAAAAGCTGCTCGAAACCGGCGACATCTCAAAATCGGCTTATGACCAGCGGAAATCGCAACGGGACGCGTTGATCGGCCAGCTTGCCGAGGCGCGCTCGAACGCGGCCGTCGCGATTCGCGCGATCAACACTGCGGAGGCGGCCGTCAATACGGCGGAAACGAACGTCAGGAATGCGCGCGCGGCGGTCCGGACGGCGGAAACGCAGGTCGATCAGGCTCGCAAAAGCCTTTCGGATACCTCGATCCTGGCCCCGTTCAGCGGATATGTTTCGGAGAAGACCGCCGACGTCGGCGAATACCTTTCGCCGAATGCTCCCAACACAAAGATCTGTTCGATCGTCCGGACCGCGGTTCTTCGTCTGAAGATCGATATTCCCGAACAGTCGATCGGAAAGGTTTCGGTCGGTCAGGGCGTGAGCGCGCAGGTTTCGGCGTATCCCGACCGGAAGTTCGCCGGGACCGTCGCGCGGATCCTTCCGAGTCTGAACGCGCAATCGCGCACACTGACGGTCGAAGCGGAGATCGAGAACGTCGGAGGTTTGCTCAAACCCGGACAATTCGCGACCGTGCGAATCACGCAGTCGAAGCCGGAACCGGCGGTCGTCGTTCCGGCCTCGGCGGTCCGCTCTGACGGCGACGTCAACAAGGTTTTTGTGGTCAAAGACGGCGTTGCGCAGGAACGCTTCGTAAAAACGGGGCTGCTCGAGAACGACATGATCGAGATCAAACAGGGCGTGGCCGAAAACGAGGTCGTCGCGACAAGTAGCTTGGACAAACTAGGCGATGGAATGATCGTGAAGCAGTGATTTCGGATTTGGGATTTCTGATTGCGGATTTTCGATTACGAATGCCGCAAATTCGATGAGTTGCAATGGGTGCGACGAAATAAATCCCAAATCCCAAATCCCAAATCCGAATTCCCAAATTCTATGCAGTGGTTAGCAGAAATTTGCGTTAAACGACCGGTCTTCGCGACGATGTTGATCCTTTCGCTCGTCACGGTCGGGGCGTTCTCGTTCTTCAGTCTGGGACTCGACCTCTTTCCGAAGATCGACTTTCCGACGATCACCGTCACAGTCGTCAATCCGGGCGCATCGCCGCAGGAGATCGAGACGGACGTCACCGAGAAGATCGAGGAAGCGGTCAACACGATCAGCGGTATCGACGAGCTGCGTTCGACCTCGATCGAAGGCGTCTCGCAGGTCTTCATCCAGTTCGTGCTCGAGAAAGACGTCAACGTGGCGGCGCAGGAAGTCGAGAACCGCGTCCAGACCGTGATCCCGAACCTGCCCGAAACGGCCGAACAGCCGACGGTGCAGAAACTCGATACGGATGCCGCACCGGTGCTTCGCATCGTCGTTTCGGCGCCCGAAAGCCTTCGCGAAGTGACGCAGGTTGCGAAGACGAAGGTCAAAGAACGGATCGAGTCGGTCAGCGGAGTCGGGCAGATCACCATCATCGGGGGGCGCGAGCGCCAAATCAATGTTTGGGTCGATCCCGACAAGATGCGCGCGTTCAATGTTACTCCGGCCGAGGTCTCGGCGGCCTTGAAACTTCAGAACATCGAGTTCCCGAGCGGGCGTCTCGACGAGGGTCAGCAGGAAACCGCGATCCGGACGCTCGGCAAGGTCCGCGATCCGCAACAATTCGGTGAGATCGTCGTTGCGACACGCGGAACGTACCAGGTCAAGGTCAAGGACCTCGGCTACGTCGAGGATGGCGCCGAAGAACTTCGCTCGCAGTCGCTGTTGAACGGCGAGCCGGCGGTGACGCTGGTCGTCGCCAAACAATCGGGCCAGAACACGGTGGCGGTCGCCCGCGACGTCAAGGAGCGCCTTACGGAACTAGAGCCGACCTTGCCGAAGGGCTACACTGTCAGGATCGTCGCCGACAACTCGATCTTCATCGAGAACTCGCTTCACGCGATCGAAGAACATCTCCTCGTCGGCGGATTGCTCGCCGCGGTCGTCGTATTTCTGTTTCTTTGGAATTTCCGCACCACCTTCATCTCCGCGCTGGCGATTCCGACGTCGATCATCTCAACATTCGGGCTGATGTACGCGATGGGCTACACGCTGAATTCGATCACGATGCTCAGCCTGACGCTGATGGTCGGTATCGTCATCGACGATGCGATCGTCGTGCTCGAGAACATCTTTCGGTTCGTTGAAGAGAAGGGAATGGAACCGTTCCAGGCGGCGATCGAAGGGACGCGCGAGATCGGACTTGCGGTTCTCGCGACGACGCTTTCGCTGATGGCCGTATTCGTTCCGATCGGATTCATGCAGGGAATCGTCGGCCGTTTCATGTCGTCATTCGGGCTGACCGCCGCCTTTGCCGTCGGAGTATCGCTGATCGTTTCGTTCACGCTGACGCCGATGCTCGCCGCGCGTCTGATCAAGGCTCCGAAGGAAGATGACGACGTCGTTCCGGAGGTTCGCGGTGACGGAATGATCGAGGAACATCACGATCACGTTCACACCTCGAAAGAAGGACGGTTTTACAGCAAGATCGACGCCGCGTACACGGTGCTGCTCAAGTTCTCGCTGGCGCACCGCTGGCTGATCGTCGTCATCTGCATTCTGGTTTTTCTGAGTATCATTCCGCTGTTCATGTTCGTCGGCAAGAACTTCCTGCCCGTTGACGATCGTTCGGAATTCGAGGTCTCGGTCCGCACGCCTGAGGGCTCTTCGCTGCAGGCGACGACCGTTCTCATGGAACGCGTCGCGACCGACATCCGCAAGCTCTCGGGCGTGACGGATACCCTGATCACGATCGGTGGCGGCCAGCAGCAGGTCGTCAACGCGGGCACGATATACGTCAAACTTTCAGACGTCGGTGCGCGCCCGAAGTCGCAGGAAATGCTGATGTCCGACACACGCGACATTCTCAAGAACTATCCGCCGGAACTTCGGACCGGCGTTCAGATCGTGCAGGCTTTCTCGGGTGGCGGCTTCCGGAACGCGAACGTTCAATTCCTGATCTCCGGTCCCGACCTGAAGATCCTGGAGGACGCCTCCGTAAAGATCCTTGAGAAGATGAAATCGATCCCGGACGCCGTCGACGTCGACTCGACGCTGATCAGCGGCAAGCCTGAGGTTCAGCTCGACATCGATCGCGATACGGCCGCCGATCTGGGGGTTCGCATCAGCGATGTTTCGCAGGCTTTGAACACGCTCGTTGCGGGGCAGAAGTCGACCACCTTCAACGAGGGAACTGAACAATACGACGTGGTTGTCAGATCGGTGAATAATTTCCGGACCGACGTCGAGGGGCTCAAACGCCTGATCGTGCCGTCGGCTAAGATCGGCTGGGTCACGCTCGACCGGCTCGTGACGGTCAAGGAAGGGACGTCGCCGAGTTCGGTCGATCGCGTCAACCGCCAGCGCCAGGTAACGCTGCTCGCAAACACGAAACCTGGTGGATCGGCTGCAAACATCACGTCCGCGATCAACTCATACGTTACCGACTTGAAACTTCCGGCGGGATACCGCACTGGATATGTCGGCCAATCGAAGGAAATGGGCAAGGCGGGTTTCTACTTCTTGCTTGCGTTCGCGCTGTCGTTCGTTTTCATGTACATCGTACTCGCGGCGCAGTTCGAATCGTTCATCCACCCGGTGACGATCCTTCTGACGCTGCCGCTTTCGATCCCGTTCGGAATCGTGTCGCTGCTGGCGACCGGGCAGACCGTGAACATCTTTTCCGGACTGGGACTTTTGCTGCTATTCGGCGTTGTCAAAAAGAACGCGATTCTGCAGATCGACCACACCAATGGCCTTCGTGAGCGTGGCATGGGGCGCTACGATGCGCTTATCCAGGCGAATCGCGACCGGTTGCGTCCGATCCTGATGACGACGATCGCGCTCGTCGCGGGCATGCTGCCGCTTGTCATCTCGACCGGAGCCGGTGCGGGAACAAACCGCTCGATCGGCGTTCTGGTCGTCGGCGGGCAGACTCTTTGCCTGTTGCTGACGCTGCTCGCGGTGCCCGTCTTTTATTCGATCTTCGACGATGTCGGCCGGCTCAGCGTTTTCAGCCGGCTCGGAGAAGCGCTGTCCGGGGTGATGGGTGGTCTCAAGCGCCGTGCACAATCGGGGGTGAATTCGCTCTTTGGAAAACACTGAGGACAAGAACTTGGGGAATCGCGATACGGCCGGCGTGATCGCGCCGCCGCCGTTGATTTTCGGCGCCGGGCTCGCGCTTGGCGGGTTGGTGACGTGGTTTCATCCGTACCCGATCATGCCGTGGAATGCGGCGGTCGTGCTCGGGTTCTTCCCGATCCTGTTCGGGCTCGGCGTGATCTTTGTCGCGTGGCGGCAAATGCGGGCCGCGAAGACGAGCATCGAACCGTGGCACCCGACGACGGCGATCGTCGATACCGGAGTTTACGCGCTGAGCCGAAATCCGGTTTATATCGCGCTCGCCGAGATCTATTTCGGCATCACGTTGATCTTCAACTCGTTCTGGTTCCTGCCGTTCCTGCCGCTGGTGATGCTGGTGATCCACTTCGGAGTGGTGAAACGGGAAGAACGATATCTTGAGGCGAAGTTCGGCGACGAATACCGCGATTACATGAGTCGCGTGAAGAGATGGATATGACAATTGGGGATTTGGGAATTCGGATTTGGGAATTCGGAATGGCATCTTGAATTTTGAGTCTTGAATTTTGACTCTTGATATCGAATTCGAATGAACAAAGAGATCAGAACCGAAATTGAAATATGCGCGCCGGCGCCGAAAGTCTGGTCTTTGCTCACCGACTTCGCACGGTTTCCGGAATGGAATCCCTTCGTCGTTCGTGTCGACGGCGAACCGCGGGCCGGCCGGAAATTGAAGATCGATGTTCAGCTTCCGGAATCCAGGATGCTGAAATTCACACCGGTCGTGCTCAGGGCAGAGGCGGACCGCGAACTGCGCTGGGTCGGCAAGCTGCCGCTCGGAGCGTTTCGCGGCGAGCACTTTTACATGATCGAACCGATTGACGAAAGTTCGATCCGTTTCATTCACGGGGAACTGTTCTCGGGCTGGCTTGTCGGTGTGGTCTGGAGAGTCCATGGAGAGCGCATCGAGCGCGGATACGGTTTGATGAATGAAGCGCTGAAGCGGAGGGCTGAAGAAGCATGAGTTTGGCCGAGAAGATCGCGCTTACCGCTGCCGGCGCGTTCCTGTTGTCGGGAATGCTGACCGGTGTTTGGAAGTACGCGAAGATCATGTCGTCGGCCGATCATCGTGCGCCGGTTTATGTCGATATTGCACACCGGACGTCGTTCTTCTATTCGTTTGCAAGTCTTGTGCTCGCGAAGCTGATCGAGTACTCGCCGTTCACAGTCTCGGTTCGGGCTGCGATCGTCGCCGTCCCGATCGTGTTCTTTGCGATCACCGTGCTCGGATACATCCGCGAGGGGATTCTTGACCGGACCGAAAACATGTTCGAAGAACGTTCGTTCGTTACGACGACGTTCATGTATCTGCTGATCGCGGGAGAGATCGGCGGATTCCTGTTGATCTTCGGAGGAGCGGTTTACAGCTTTCTCAGGGGATGAAGGACTTTTGAAAGACGATGGATGAAGGTTGAACTCCCGACTCCGGACTTTAAGTGTTATGAGATCGTATTCATATATATTCCTGTTGATTGCCATGTTGACGTTTGCGGCGTCCGCCCAAACGCCGACGCCGACGCCGGCCGATGACACGCAAAACGTCAAGCCGGAGAAGCTCGAGGGCGTGCCACAGGTTGCACCGAATTACCAGCAGGACGATCGGTCGTTTCCGGATCTCGGACGTGTCGGCGTTGATATGCTCCGCCAGCATCCGATGACTCTCAGAGAGGCGATCACGCTTGCGCTCGACAATAACAAGGACATCGAGGTTTCACGGCAAAATGTTCGTCTTGCCGAATTCGATCTGCGCGGTGCGCGAGGCTATTACGAGCCGCGATTGACCGGACAGACATACTTCGAAACGTCGAAGACGCCGAACGTTTCGATATTCTCGAGCAACCCTACGACCGGCAACGATTCGATCGTCGGGAATGTCGGTCTCGTCGGCGCCCTTCGCGGATTCGGCACCTCGTATTCGGCGACCGTCTCGTCGCAGCGCGTGACAACGAACAACCCGATCTCGATCCTAAGTCCGCAAAGCAATTCGTCGTTCAATCTGAGCCTGACGCAGCCGCTGTGGCGCGGCCGTGGATTTGACGGGCCGCGCCGTTCGATCGAGATCGCGAAACGCAGTTTGAGTCTCACGGACGCGCAGTTTCGCCAGCGATCGATCGATATCATCACGACCGTTCAGCGCGCGTACTGGGACCTCGTTTTCGCGCTTCGCAACTTGCAGGTCCAACGCGACGGCGTGCGGGACGCCAAGGATCAGCTTGCACACAACAAGCGTCTCGTCGAGGAAGGCCAATTGGCACCGATCGACGTCGTGGCGGCCGAAACACAGGTCGCGAACATCGAGCAGGGAGTATATGAAGCGCTTGAGAACGTAGGTCGTGCCGAGAATGTGCTGAAGAATCTGATCGCGAAGAACAAAGACGACGGACTCTGGTCCGAAGCGCTCGTTCCGACGGACCCGGTCGATCTCGACGCACCGCGGACGACGTTGCCCGAAGCGCTCGGTCTGGCGCTCGAGAACCGCCCGGAAGTCGAACTCAACAACGTACAGAAGGATATCAACCAGATCGATCAGCGTTTTTATCGTGATCAGAAAAAGCCGCAGGTCGATCTAACGGCGAGTTACACGTCGGCGGGCGTCGGCGGCAGCCAGAATCCCAATTTCAGTTCGTTCATCCCGTCGCCGTGCTCTACGGATCCGACGGGCCAGGCTTGCCAGGAGCAGATCGCGCGGATCAACGCGCTGACCGGCAGTTCGGCGACGGATGTGTTTCTCAACCGCTATCCGACGTTCCGCGTCGGTGTGACCATCAATCTTCCGATCGGGAACAGCACTGCCGAAGCCGCGCTCGGAAAATCGCTCGTCGCCGGTGAGCAGATCAGGACACAGCGGGAGCAGATCGAACAGGGAATCCAGGTCGATGTCCGGAATGCCCTTCAAACGATTCGCACAGCCGAAGCCCGATTGCGCTCGGCGGCGGTTTCGCGCGAGAACTCGCAAAAGCAATACGAGTCGGAACAGCGGAAACTGGACGCCGGCCAGTCTGACATCTACAAGGTTCTCGAGCGGCAGACGGCGCTGATGATCGCCAAAAGTTCGGAACTGCGCGCGCAGACCGAACTCAACAAGGCGATCGCCGACCTCCAGCGGGCGACCGGCAATTCCTTAAAGGCGAACAACATCGAGGCGCGGCTCCGGAAATGATGGCGGACTAATTCCATCGAACAGTTTGATATTCCGGTCGGTTCGGATTAAAGTTTCGGCATCGATCTCTAAACTTGAGGAGGAACTATGATTCGAAAACT
>JAKQII010000229.1 GCA_029557535.1 Acidobacteriota bacterium | reverse complement strand
CAGCGCGACCGCGCACGACATGAATTTTTTCATGCTGACAAATATAGTCTGACAGACCCGTTTCAACAAATCTCGGCAACAATTGCCGATTCGTCTGCGGGGTGCTATCTTTTCTTTTTTCCATTTTCACTTGAGAGGACAAATCATTGAAAAACCTGATAATTCTTGCGATCGCCATCGTTGCGTTCGCGGCCTGCAGCTCAAATCAACCGGCAGCGAACAATGTGTCTAACTCGAACGCGCCGGCAAACAAATCCAACACTGCCGCTCCCGCAACGGAAGCGACTCCGGCGTCGAACTCAAACGCGAATTCAAACGCGAATGCAAACAAGTCGGCGGATCTTGCCGCGAAGACCGATGATTCCGGTCCGAAGCGCGTCATGTTCGCCAAGGGCTCGACCGAGAGCACCGAGATGGTAACGCTCGCTCCGGGCGCGACCAAACAGTTCATTCTCGGCGCGACCGGCGCGCAGACGCTGTTCATCACGCCCGGCAGTGACCAGTTGACCTTCAGGATCGTGCGCGGGATCGCCGGCGAACTGATCAAGGCGGACGATGGGACCTACAGCGCCGAGACCAAGGGAAACAACGGCGTCAAGGGCGACATTGTCTTCGAGGTCAAGAACCCGACCAAATCCGAGATCAAATCGAAACTCGTGATCGCCATCGAAGATTTCGCGGATTAGCGATCCTTCACGGCCTCGCGGATCGCCTCTTCTGTCATTGAAATCAACCTGAAACAATGCTGCGCCTTCGCGTCCCGGCGGTCAAAGACCGAACTTGGGGACGCGAAGGCCTCGTCGAACTCCCTCGAATTCCGGATTGCAAGAAAGTTTCTGCCCGCGATTCGACGCCAATCGACGCGAACTAAGCGGACAACTTGACCGCTCGGATCAGATCGGCACATATGACCACTCTTCCCGGTCTGGGTTCGTTACCCGTCAATTCGCGGTGATTCGCGTGAATTCGCGGGCAAAACGCGCTTCCGCGTGAACCCGATTCAGTCTTGTCGGGCTCAGATCCGGAACAATTTGAATAATCAACCGTTGCAAAGTAAGATTCACGTGTTCTTTTCCATCGCGCGTCGCAGGTAAAAATATGTCATTCTTCCCGATCCCGAGCATGCTTTTGCGGCAGCTCTACACGAACAATAGTCTGAAAAATACGCCCGAAGGTGTGCAGTTCGCGCTCAAAAACCGATTGAGCGACGGTGAGTTCAGCGAGTTGACCGGAATCAAGATTGACGGTCACGTGGTATCTCTCGAAGACGTCTCCCTCGATCTCGGAGACGGGGTTTTCGTCGCGGCCGATGCCGTGCGGGACGTTTCGTTTCCACTGCGCAAGGTTCTTTTCGTTCGATGCGCCGGGATGGCGCTCGACAACGGCAAACACAAGATCAGGATCGCTTTCAGGGCCAAGCCCTTCGGATCGCTAAAGTTCGACGTCGAGGATTCGATCGCCGAAACCGAAAGTCTGGAGGTCCGCATACCGCGAGACGATCATGACGATTACTCGGAGTCCGCGATCAAGTCGCGACAGGCGTTCGTTGAGCAATACTCCGGCGCCAAGCTTGAGCACATCACGCACTACTCGATTGACCCGCACACGACGGCCGGAAATTGCGAAAACTTCACCGGCGTCGCGCAGATCCCGATCGGTTTCGCCGGTCCGCTCAAGGTCAACGGCGAGTTCGCGACCGGTGAATACCTGATCCCGCTGGCGACTACCGAGGGCACGCTGATCGCGTCCTACAACCGCGGCATCAAGGTCCTGAATCTTTCCGGCGGAGTAAAAACGACGGTCGTCTCGGACGCGATGCAGCGTGCCCCGGTGTTCGTCTTCGAAGATGCCCGCGCGGGCCGAAAATTCGTCTCGTGGGTGCTCGAAAACATCGGCAAGATCAAGGAAGAAGCCGAGGCGACATCAACGGTCGCAAAGCTCAAATACATCGATCCGTATACCTCGAACAAGTTCGTCTATCTACGCTTCAACTACACGACGGGCGACGCCGCCGGGCAGAACATGGTTGGACGTGCGACCTTCGCCGCCTGCAGTTGGATCATCGACCACTATGAAGGGATCAAGCATTTCTACCTCGAGTCGAACTTCGCGACCGACAAAAAGGCGTCGCAGGTCAACGTCATGCGCACGCGTGGCAAACGTGTCACGGCCGAATGTACG
>JAKQII010000227.1 GCA_029557535.1 Acidobacteriota bacterium | reverse complement strand
CAAGAACTGCAGGTCGAAGATCGCGCTCGTACTCGCGGTCGATCTTCCGCTCGTCACGCCCGATTCAGTTCGGGTGCTCGCCGATTTGGCGACGTCGCTGCCGAAGTACCTCGCCGTCGTACCACGCCAGTCCGACGGTCGTCCGCAGCCGCTGTTTGCCGCTTACCGGGCGAAGTTCTGTGTCCGGAGTTTGGAAGAGTTGATCAACGAGGACCCGCAGGCGTCGGTTAAGGATTTCCTCGACCGGATCTCGCCGAAATACATTGATCCTGTGCGATTGTCGTCAGATCCCGATTTGCTGGTGAATGTGAACACGTCAGAAGACCTCGACGCGCTTTCCAATATCCGGGCGACAAGCTGAGCTTGACCTTCGCAAGAAATTCTCACGCAAAGCCCGCGAAGGTCGCAAAGAACCTCCGAATCAACATCAGAATCCAGAACCTCTGGAATCTTGAAGTCTTGAAGTCCTGAAGTCTTGAAATCTTGGAATCTTGAATTCTTGGAATCTCGGAATCTTGGAATCTTGGAATCGTGAATTCTTGAAATCTTGGAATCCTGGAATCCTGGAATCCTGGAATCCTGGAATCTTGGAATCCTGGAATCTTGGAATCCTGGAATCTTGAAATCTTGGAATCCTGGAATCTTGGAATCCTGGAATCCTGGAATCCTGGAATCTTGGAATCTGGAATATCTGAAATCTGGAATCTGGAATCTTGGAATCTTGGAATCCTGGAATCTTGGTATCTGGATTCTGGAATCTTGGAATCTGGAATTGTGCAAAGCACGCTTATGGAAGAGACGTTTCCGGCCGCGAATTACAAGAAAAACGTCCTCGAAGACTGTTTCGAGGATGCAAAATCATACTTCCTCGAGGCGCTCGTCGAAGTTGATTTCGCGCACGCGGTGATGCTGGGCGAGCAGGGGATAATCACTGTGGACGAGCGCCGGACGATACTCCGCGCCCTTCGGACGCTCGATTTTGACGACATCCGAAAGGCAGAATACGACGGCAGTTTCGAGGATCTGTTCTTCTATCTGCAGCGCGAGATCACGGCCGCCTGCGGCGATGCCGACACCGCCGGAAAGCTGCACACGGCGCGGAGCCGGAACGACATTGATGTCACGATCTACCGTCTTTATCTTCGTCCGAAGGTGCTGGAGCTTATTCGCGAAACGAATGCGTTGCGCAACAACCTCCTTGATCTCGCCGATCGGCATCACGGGACCCTGATCCCGGCCTACACCCACACGCAACCGGCGCAGCCTTCGACCCTGGCTCATTATCTTCTCGCAATGGCCGAAGTCCTCGGACGCGATCTGCGGCGGCTCGAATCGGCATACGACAATATCAATCATTGTCCGCTCGGGGCGTGCGCGATCACCACGACGGGCTTTCCGATCGATCGTCACCGTGTTTCCGAATTGCTCGGGTTCGCTTCGCCGACGGTCAACGCGTATGCTTCGATCGCCGGCGTCGACTACTTCACCGAACTTCTCGGAGCAACGAGCGCGCTGCTTGTGAACGTCGGTAAATTCGCACAGGAATTTCTGCTGATGGCGATGATGGAATTCAACGTCGTTCGGCTGCCGGACGGATTCGTCCAGGGATCGTCGATCATGCCGCAGAAGCGGAACCCGGTCGCGCTTGAACACATACGGGCGATCGCGAGCAAGGCGCTCGGCCAGGCGCTGGGTGTTTTTACTGCGGTCCACAACACGCCGTTCGGAGATATCAACGATTCCGAGGACGATATTCAGCCGCTGATCTATTCAGCGGTCCGCGATGCGACGCGTGCCGTTTCGTTGTTTGCCGCGACGCTCAAATCCGCGACCTTCAATCTTGAGACATTGAAGGAGCGGGCCGAAGCGAATTTCATCACGGTCACCGAACTCGCGGACTCGATCGTCAGAAAAGAGAATCTGCCGTTTCGGATCGCACACAGGATCGTCGGCAACTGCGTCAAAACCGCTTACGAGACCGGCGGGACGATCACTCACGAACTTCTCCAGTCGACCGCGAACGAAGTTGCCGGGCGCGAGCTCTCGTTCACGCCGGAGGAACTCGCGCAGGTGCTCACGGCCGAATTTTTCGTTTCGATCCGGACCGTTTACGGCGGATCGGCGCCTTCCGAAACCCGACGCGCGCTTGGCGTCGAACGGCACTCGGCGGTGGCAGATGCCGAATGGCTCACCGATCGGTCCGGATCGCTCGCGTCGGCCGCGAGCGCGCTCCGAGTCCTGGTCGATGAGTTGATTTCGTAAGAGCCTCGCGAGTGTCTTTCGAACGTCTTATTTCTGATCTGCAACGCCGGCTTCTGAAATCGGAAAATCCACCGTTTTTGGCGTTTCTTCTTCTGTTGTCCACCGCGGAACGCCTTTTATGAGCCAGATCCCAAGAATCATCGCCGCGCTGATGCTGTTCGCCGTCGGATTCATGTCCGCCGACGCACAGCGACGTATCTATATCGCGCCCGACGATCACACTGACTATTTCTGGATCGCGGACGACGTAACTTATCGTCAGTCGTTTCTGACGATGATCGATTATTACCTGAACAAAATGGATGAAACGGCGTCGAATCAGTCCGATCATCAGATGCGCTGGGAGTGTGACGGCAGTTTGTGGATGTGGGAATATGAGCGTAACCGCACGCAGGCCCAGTTTGACCGCTTCATCAACCGCGTTCGCGACGGCCATATGAGCGTCCCGCTCAACGCACTGGTGCTCGTCAACGGGGGCGCCCCGGCCGAGGCCGTCCTGCGCGGGATGTATTATCCGGGAATTATCGAACGCCGCTACAATGTCAGGTTTCCGATGGCGATCGCGATGGAAAACCAGACGCACCCGTACGGTCTGTCGTCGCTTTGGGCCGGCGCCGGTGCAAAATATAGCTGGAAAGGCGTTTGCGGATGCGCGAGCAATGTCACGCAGCTCATGGACCGTGACCGCGAGATCTATTACTGCGGCGGACGCGACGGGAGCCGCGTCCTGATGAAATGGCATTCGGTGTTCCCGAACCCGATCGTCGGTTCGGCAAACC
>JAKQII010000186.1 GCA_029557535.1 Acidobacteriota bacterium | reverse complement strand
TTGCGCGGGCGCCACCGTCAACAACGACAAAATCGCAATTGCCGCTGAAATTAACAGGATTCTTGACTTTGTAATCATGCTTTCGACGTCGGAGGCTTGTTCTCGATTTCCGTAGGCGACAACTGTTAACGCCCGGGGTTCGCTCCGCTTCGCACCGGGGTCGATGCCGTATTGCCCGCGGTCGCTGAAGGCGATCGCAGATTAGTAGAAGCGCGACGTCGCTGTCAGCGACGCGTGAAATCCGGACCAAACACCCGGGGTTCGCTCCGCCTCACCCCGGGCTTTAACATAAAGTCGCCTTCGGCGACGCGCTTTTCGTCGCTGGACCGCGCGGCCTCTGGCCAGATAACCGTCACCCGACTGCGCGGGAATCTCCAGAAGTGCAATCAACACAAAGCCGAATCCGGTCCCCATCTTCCACAGTTTCTTGATTCTGAACATTCTGTTTGTCTCCCGATCTCGCATTGATCTACCAAACTACTCATGGATTGCCACATTCCTCATGAATTGCCACGGTCTTCAGACCTTGGTTGGAATCGACACTTCACGCTCTGGGCTTCAGCCCAACCGTTTCAATTTTGGCCTAAAGACGGTCGGAAGACCGGCGCAAATGATCTGAGCAATACATCTTTTTTGTTTCAGGTCCGCGCGTGAAGGTTGCCGTGCCGGTCGGGCGAATTTGTCGTCTTTGAAAAAAGGGGAGATTCCGCTTGAAACGCGAATGTCTTGAAGGGCCTTAGGAAGCTGGCGCAGAGCGCCCCTTCCCGCCCTGCGAATGTTGTTTCTTGCGTCGAAGGACTCTCACGATTTATCACGCCTGAATGCGTAACTCAGACGAGTCGGCGAAATCCGCGACTCCCGGCTCCGGACTCCGGACTCCCGACTCCCGACTCCGGACTCTCAGGTCCGGACCCGTGAGATCAAATAGAGTCCGACCGACGAGAAGATCAAGAGCGGGACCCAAACCGCGACGACCGGCGGCAGGCTGCCGCCGAGCGCGGCTTGTTCGAAGCCGCTCGAAACGGCCATGAAGGCGAGCCACAGCGCGACGGCCAGTCCGACGGTGTAGACCTTCCCGCGACGGCTCAACGAGAGCGCGAATGGCGCCGTGAACAGCGTCACCAGAAACGGGATCAGCGGCGTCGAGTATTTCTTCTGGAGGGCGACGCCGAGCGCCCGGATTTCCGATTCGCCCTGCGCCATTGCCAATCGGCGCGACGTATCACGCGATGTCATGTGGCTCGGCTTGGCGGCAACGTTGAGAAACGGATTGTCATCCGCGGGGACCCGTATCGACGGCAAAGGAAGCTCGGTGGCCCCCGTCGACGTCACGCTGATCCGGCGTCCGTCGGCGATCTCGATCGCGCCGTCATTCCAGTTCGCCTCGGCCCCACGCAGCACCGATTTGATCCGGTGCCCTTCCGGCTCGAATTCAAAGACCGTCAGATTCGATACCTTGGTCCCGCTTCCGGTACTGAACCAGTAGATCCGCGATCCGTCGGCGACCCACGCTTTCCCTTCCCGGGTCGACAAAACACCGCGACTGCGGATCTGGGCCCGCAGCGAATCCTGGATCCGGTTCGTGACCGGCGCGATCGTTTCCTGGACACCCCAGTTGAATATGCCGGCCGCGAACATGAAAACAAGACAGGGCACGAGAAGACGGTAAATGCTCTGGCCCGCCGCCGCCCAGGTGACGATCTCGTTGTTCCGCGACTTGATGACGAATGTCGCGAGCGTCGCGATCATCAGGGCCGACGGCGCCAACTGCAAGTAAAGAAACGGGATAAGGTAAAACAGGTATTTCACCAGCAGCCAGACCCCGTTCGGGATCGTGCCCGCGAACTTCCATAGTTCGAACGCCGTGAAGATGAGGTAGATCACCGACAGGAAGGCTGTGGTGAGCACGAAGAAACGCACGAGGTTCGCGGCGATATCGAAATCGCGGATACCGGTGGTGAGATCGAGATAGAGGTTCTCGGCGGATAACCGCCGGTCGTCTGATCTGAACAGGCGGAGCAGCTTTCGTCCGACCGCGTCAGCGATGCCGGGCCGCATTATACGCGACGAAGAATAGAGCCAGAAGATGGCGACGGCACTCAGAAACACGGGAAGAAACCCGGCGACCCTGTTCCCGATCAGGCCGGTGCGGGTCAGTTGTTCCCCGAAAAGCGTGATCAGGTAGTAGGCGACCAAACAGACGAGCGCAAGAAAGATCCCAAATCCGCGGCCTCCGCGGTTGAACCGGAGGACGAGTCCGGTGCCCAGAAACGCGAAGATCAGGGGCGAGATCGACAACAGGATCCGCCGCTGCCACTGTATTTGGGCGTCGAGCCGTTCCGCGCCCTCCGCCGTCGACGCTATCCTCGCGAGCTCGTTCAACCCAAGTTCTTCCGGGGTTTCCTTTGCTTCCGTGAGCTTCTTGATGACATCGTCGCGCCTTGTCTTGATCGCGACGCGAATGGAACCGAGATTTTCGGCGGCCACTTTGCCGCCAACCCCCGCCGATGTCGGAAGCGTCACGACCGACGCATCCTCGAGGACCAGTTCGGCGACTTCGCCCTCAGCTGTCACCATCGAGTCGATCCGTCCGCTGTTTGCCGTTATCAGACGCGTTTGCGCAGATGCGGCGTCGTCGTTCTGAATGAAGATCTTGCGCCACTGCCCGCCTTCGAGGTCACCCTCGCGAACGAGCACCGTGTAACCGTTGATCTCCGTGTTGAAGACTCCGGGTTCGACGGGCGATTCGAGTTTGATCAGCGCCGTTCGGAGAGCGACGTTGCGAACAACGGAAGAGGCGAACGGAACTCCCTGAACATTGATCCAAAAGGCGAACAAAGAGAGAACGACGCCGAGCACGGCGATCGGCAGCGTGATCTGCCAGTTCCCGACGCCGGCGGCGCGAATGACGGTCAACTCGCTGTCCCCTTGCATTTTCGAAAGACCGATGACCACTCCGACCAGTATCGCCATCGGACAGGTAAACGCGATCACGCTCGGGAGGAGCGCGAAAGACAGTTGGAAAATCAGGCTCTTAGGAATGTTGACACTGAAGAAGATGTCCGCATACCTGCTCGCCTGCTGAACGAACAATATGACGCTGAGCAGAAGCCACGAAAAGACGAAATACGGCCCGACGTTCGTCAGGAGATACCTCGAAATGCGCAGTCCGACCCGTTTCATCAGTCCCTGTTCCCCCTTGCCGTCAGCGCCCCGCCCTCGCGCCCCACGACCGACGCCATCATCCGTTTCATGATCGCGGAAAGTTCGGGAACGCTCGTCGCGAAATCCCCTGCGCTTCGAGCGAACTCCGGCGGGGGGAGTTTCAACGCCAACACGAGCAGTTCGCGCAATGCGGAGTCAACGCGGTCGGTTTGCCTGATCCGCTCACAGGAAGCACAGGCTAAACGGAAATCGGCGCGCAGAACCGTTTCCTCCCCCGGCTCCAATTGACGCCCGCAGCGGCTGCAGACCTTCCAGGACGGCAGAAACCCGCCAAGCCTCAGCACCCAGACCTCAAAATAGAGCGTCAGAAAATCAGTCAGTCCCGGCTCCGAGGCAGCCGTCTCAAGACAGATCCGAGTCATTCTGTAGAGCCGGTCGTCGGGATCGGACGGAGGCGCGAAAACGCTTACAATCTCCGAAAAATAGGCGAGTTTCGTCAAGAGAACGTCATCGGACACCCTGCTGAACAGCGATTCGACGAGGTCCGCGCGCTTGATCGTCACGAGTTCGCGGTCGCCTGACTGGAAAAACTCCAGCCGAACGAACGAAAAAGGCTCGAGACTGCTGCCGAACCGGCTTGTGAGGCGTTTTGCGCCCTTCGCGACGCCGCGCACGAGTCCGTGGCTTCGCGTGAGAAATACGACGATCTTGTCCGCCTCCGCGAGCGGATAGCTCTTGATGACGAGTGCCTCGGTTTCATGAAGAGCCATCGGTCACCACGGAATGAAGTAGAAGACCCATGCCATTGCCAGGCTGATCAGCACGAACTGCGCAAATGTCTTCAGCCCGTACAGAAGGCGGGCTTTGAGATCCCCGTCGAAAAACAACGCGAACGCAACCGCCACCAAGGCCGCGAAGCCGAAAAGATAGGAGATGTGGATCATTCTTTCCTCCCGAAGTGAATATCGGCGGCATCGAGCGCCGCCAGATAGTTCAGCAATCCGGCCACCTCGAGAAAACGGCCTCCGTATTCGAAGGTCGCCCATGCGGCGACGTTCTTCGGCGGGTTGGCCTGAACGAAGAAACTGATCAGACTCCCGAGGCCGTTCCCCATCTTCGCGAAGAAATTCAAGAGATAGAGCAGCGCCCCGTCCTTGAAAGGAAACCCCGGGTAGTAGAGCCCTCCGCTGAACGCCGCGATCACGAACATCAGCCAGACGACCGCGCCGATTATGATCCCCCGTTTGATCCGACCCTGAACGATATGTCCGACACCCGGCAGGAACCAGGAAATCAGACTTATGGCAACTGGATTTTCCATTCTTTTGATCTCAAAAACACTCGAAACTACTTCATGGGTCTGCGCTCCAACGCCCGAACCATTACCTTACCAAATCCCCGCAAATCATTTCTCAAACGGGATTTAGACCCTGAGAAGGAACATTAATAAAGCAGATACCGCTCGCGTTTGCCACGAAACTCATCGACCCCGTCGGCGCATCGCGTCCTGAGTTCGGAGAACGATCCGCCACGCTCGAACAACTCGCGCGCTCCGGTCGATCCGTCGATCACGTCGAACGGATTCCGGTCGTAAACGTATTCATATGGCGGTTCCTTCCACCCGAACTGTCCCGGGTACATGTCGAAAAGCGTTTTCACCATCGACAGACCGGTGAAGACCGGCTCGAACTCCGCCCGGTCGGAGACATGGACAAAAACCCCGCCGCAACTTTTCCCCGCCTCCTTTTGGAATGTCGGCAAGAACCGTATCGGCCGGAAGATAGCCCCCGGAAGTTCAAGTGAATTGAGAGCTTCCGCAAAGTTGTCCGGATCTATGTACGAAGCTCCCACCGTCTCGAACGGCCGGGTCGTCCCGCGGCCTTCGGAAACCTTCGTTCCCTCGAAATATACGGTTCCCGGGAAAACCACCGCCGTATCAACGGTCGGCATGTTCGGCGAGGGCATCACCCACGCCGCATCCGATTCATCCTGGTAGAGCTCGCGCTGCCAACCGTCCATCGCGATCACATCGAGATCGCAACCGATTCCGAACTCTTCGTTGAACAGGCGCGCAAGTTCGCCGACCGTCATCCCGTGTCGCATCGGGATCGGGAACATTCCGACGAATGATTCGTGACCGATCCGCAGCGTGCTCCCTTCAACGGCAACTCCGCCGATCGGGTTCGGGCGGTCGAGAACGACGAACCGCTTGCCGAACCGCGCCGCCGCGATCATCGAGTTGGCCATAGTGTAGATAAACGTATATACCCGACAGCCGACGTCCTGGAGATCGAACACC
>JAKQII010000164.1 GCA_029557535.1 Acidobacteriota bacterium | reverse complement strand
CAGATGCAGCCCGAATAACATGCCGTCCATTTTCTTTGCAATATTAGCACCATAATACGAAAAAACGCGCCGGGAATATCATAGTTCCCGACGCGTTTCAATCATGCCGATTCGGCCGTTACGGTTCGATGACGTAATCCGGCCAGCACGATGTCGGGTTGAGATAGAGCTCCATGAACTCCAAAGCAAACCGGTTCGCCGCCGCATTGGATGACGATGCCGCATTCGGATCGAGGATCTTGCCGATCTGATCCTGGACGGCCTGAAGGTGGATCTTCGTCGCACGGTCCGTCGCCCGTCCCATCGCTGCTCCGGCCGCCGCGCTGATCTCGCGAAGTTCGGCCCGATAGAACGCTCGTTCATCGCCGCTTGTTATGAACATCGCCGCGAAACTTGCCGGAAGCCCTTGCGGCAAGGTTGCCGCCGGTGCATTCAGCTTGTTATTGGCGATATCGAGATACGCGCGATGAAGGTTTCGCCGATAGGCATCCACGACCGGTGTCGGCGAGTTCAGTTCCGAAAAGACGCCGTTGCGGACATCGGCGAGAAACTCCGCCGGATCATACGCAGCATTGCCGTCCAGGGCACTTTGCTCGACGAGGCGTGCGAACCGCGAACTCGACAACAGATTGTTTAGGACGCTGTTCTGCGCGTTCCGGACGCGGTTGAGTGCGCCGATCGGTTCGATACGTCTGAGTATCTCTTTATCGATCGCCCACATCGGGGTTGCGAACGCATTATCGTTCAGAAACCTGACGGCTTCTGCCTGCCGGGCCCTCGGGATCAGATCAAATCGAACGCCCGTCTGCCCGATATGCTTTTGCTGCGAATTGTAGCCGCCGACGATCGCCGCCACGTGGTTCATTTCCAGCGTCCACTGGCCGAGCATCCTGCCGTAAAGCTCATTGAGGTCGTTGTAGGGTTGGCCGGCCTGCGTCGTCGTCGCCGGGACGAGCATCTTGGCAACGCGTTTCAGGTTAGCCACGCCGAGGGTCGTTGAACGCACGGCGTCGGCATCGCCGACCGCTTCGGTCAGTTCACCCGGGTCGCTGCCGCTTGAACCGGCGGTCGAAAAACGCAGCCACGGCGTCTTGTCCTGTTCGCGGGCCCATTCGTTCAGGGTTTTCAGTTCGTCATCCGACGACTTTGCGGTCGGTATCGGCTTATACCCCCACATCGTCGCCCATTCGTCATACGGCCCGATCCCCGGTACGAGGTCAGCCGGATCGATCTTGTCTTCGGGCTGCGCGACGTAGTTGAATCGTGAATAGTCCATTAACGTCGGCGTGTGGCCCATCTTTTTGACCCACGCGGCATCGCGTACCTTCTCCTGCGGATAGGTCGAGCTGGCCTTCATGTTGTGCTGAAAGCCGAGCGTATGGCCGACCTCGTGTGCAACGACGTATTCCACCAGCGTGCCCATCAGATCGTCCGGCATCGGAAGTTTCGCAACTCGAGGGTCGAGCGGGCCGACCTGAAGGAAATACCACGAACGCTGAAGGTTCATGATGTTGTGATACATCTGGATGTCCGATTCGAGGATCTCGCCCGTTCGCGGGTCATTTACGTGCGGCCCCGAGGCGTTCTCGATCGTCGACGGCAGCCAGCGGATGACCGAGTATCGAGCATCTTCCGGATCGAATTCGGGATCTTCGGCCTTTGATGGCTGCATCTTAGCTATTATCGCGTTCTTGAAGCCGGCGGCCTCAAATGCCTTCTGCCATTTCTCGACGCCGCGTTTCGTGAAAGGAACCAGCCATGCCGGCGTCGCCCGGTCGATGTAATAAACGATCGGTTTTACCGGCTCGGACATTGCTGCATTCGGGTCTTTCTTTTCGAGCCGCCAACGCGTGATGAAGCGGCGTTCCTGCGCTCTGTGCTCCGGACGCCCGTAATCGGTGTTGCTGACCGAAAAGTAACCAACGCGCTCATCGAACAGCCGCGGCATCATCGGATTCTCGGGCAGCTTGACCATGCTGTGGTGAAGGACGACCGTCGCGCTTCCCGGATTCATCCCGGCCGCAAACGGTGACGCCGGAGCCGCAGGTGCGCCTGCGGGCGACGCGATACGCGTGTAGGTATGGGTCGCTCGGGCCTCGATGTTGGTCGGGAATGGCGATATCCGTTCGATGTACGTTCGTGACGAATCCATCGTCGTCGCATTCAATCGCTGACGCGCGCTGATCTCGAACATGTCGGTCGTGAAAAGCCGCGTAACGTCGATCACGGCCGCCTCGTCCGGTCCCCAGGCCGCTACCGGAAATGACATCAGGATCGTATCGTGGTTCGAATTGCGGACCGCCTCGGCGATAGGCAATGTCGGATCGGCGACGATGCTGAAATTCACATTTCGGAGATTGATCTTGTTCTCATTGCGCTCCCACCTGACCACCCGCCGGCCAAGAGCCTGGCCTCCGTAGCCGACGCCAACGGTCGTACTCGCGATCTGGGTGACCATGAGAAACTGTTTGTCGATCTCGCTTTTCGGTATTTCGTAATAATATTTGTCCTTTACTTTGTGGACCTTGAAGATGCCGTCGCGGGTCTTGGCGTCCTTGGTGATGACCTTGTCGTAGGGTTGCGGATCCTGCGATGCACCGCCGCCCGGCATACCGGGCAGTGTCGGCCGGCCGCCGGCCGGTGTTTCGGTCGGCACAGGCGGCGGATCCTGGGCGATCGAAATGCTGGTGAGAACAAATGCGATCAAGCCGATCGCGAATAGCCTGTTGAGAAACTTACTCATTTGACCTATCTCCTTTAAACTGCGCATTCGTAGCTATGCGCTCGGGGTATTTTTCTGGAAAATTTGAGGTTGAACCGCGTAGTTTACGGCCAAGAAACAGAAAAGGTTTTATTATTTCGCAAAATGAAAGCCGAACGGTTCGATACTTATAGCATCGATTCATGCCGGGTGCAATAAGTTCGGGCCTCGCGCTGCGTCCCGGTCTCGCGATTCACATCCTCGGTCCGGCGACAGCTATTATCGCGGCAAGAACTCGCTGAGACCCGCGATAGCTGTCCGTCGTGTCAAAACTTTCGCCGACCGAGTGCATCCCTTTCCATGTGCCGCCGCTGCCGACCGTAACGGATGGTATCCCGAAACGCTGCGGCATCCCTGAATCAGTGCTGCTGACCGTCGGATTTGTCGGAATGCCGAGGGCCTTGTCCATCGCGATTATCGTTTGGATGATCGGTGCATCGGCTGCCTGTTTGCCGACCGGCCGTTCGCCGATCAGTTCGACCTCGACCGAAAGGCGCGCTCCGTCCGGGCGGGCCGCATTCTCCTCTGCAAGCGCCGCCTCAACGGCCTGTCTGAATTTGGCGTCGAGCCTTGAAAGTTCTTCCGCGCTGACCGAACGAAGGTCGACCTCCATCGAGGCGGTCTGGGCGATCGAGTTGACGGTCGTTCCGCCGTCGATCTTCCCTACGTTATAAGTGGTCCGCGGGTCGGCGGGCACCGTAAGTCGCGAGATCTTTTCGATCGCACGCCCGAGGGCATGGATCGCGCTTGTCCTGCCAAATTCCTTAAAGCTGTGACCGCCGGGGCCGCTGAACGTTACGCGGTATCGATTGCTGCCGATCTCGCGCGTCACCAGGTCGTAGCCCGAGGCATCGAGAGCGATGAAGTTCGTGATCCGTCCCTTCAACTCTTCCGTGACCAGATGGCCGACACCGCGCAGATTCCCGAGCCCTTCTTCACCGACGTCGCCGACGAAGATGATGTTGTCGCGCGTTTCGATCTTCGCTTCATTCAACGCCCGAATGACCGCAAGCATCACAGCCAGACCGCGAGCGTCGTCGCCGATGCCCGGCCCGGTCAACAGATTGCCATTGCGTTTCACCTTTACATCTGTGCCCTCGGGAAAGACCGTATCTAGATGAGCGGCTATCACGAGCGTTCTCGACGGATCAGAACCGGGACGCTCGCCGATGACATTTCCGGCCGCATCGATCCTAACCTTCGAAAGCCCAAGCTCGCTGAAACGCCGCTTGTAATACTCAGCCCGTTTTCCTTCCTTGAACGTCGGTGCCGGAATCTCGGCCGTTCGGATCTGTTCCTCTATGGTCTCGGGCTCGATAGCCCTGATGAACTCAAGCGCCTTTCGAACCTTCGGCGACCGGACGATCTCATCAGGCGACTGGGCAGACACTGCCAGTGTTCCGAGCGGTAAAAGCGCGAGCAGAGTCAAAACGATCATCTTCAAACCACGTACCATCTTCTTTTATTCCGGGATCCCGACTCGTTTGACCAATTCCTTAAATCGCGGGTCGTCTCGCACGAAGTCCCAGGTTTTATTGACCTTTAGTTCGACCAACAGCCGGTCACGCTCGTCATACGCTTTGTTCAGATATTCGATCGTCTTATCTTTGTCTTTACCCAAGCCTTTTCATCAGTTTCTATTCCGGCAAATTCATCCGTTTCAATAGGTCCTTGTAACGAGGGTCATCGCGGAGCGAGTCCATAAGCGGTTCGGTTTTCAAACGGTGTCAATGCCAATCCTGTTCGGCGTAGGACTTTTCCAGTTCGACGAATGCTTGCTCCTTTTCGCCCAACGCAACATAAATCATCGCCACCAGAAACGGCGCAACGTACTGAGTTTTTGATATCTCTTTGTACCTGTTTATTACCTCCTCAGCTTTTCTTCGCTGCCCTGATTTCGCATGTGCATAACCCAAAGTAGCAAGCGCCAATTGGCTTGTTGGGTCGGTTTGCAAAGATTGCCCGCTAAGTTCGATCGCTTCGGCGTACATTCCTTTTCCGTTGTAGGCTTCAGTGAGAAAGTAGCGCCCGGAAACATGGCTAGGGTCAACGTCATAAACCGTTTTTGCCTGTTCTATCGCTCGATCATACTGACGCGCAACGTAGTAGGCATTTGAAGCAAGGGCGCCTGTGCT
>JAKQII010000160.1 GCA_029557535.1 Acidobacteriota bacterium | reverse complement strand
CCGATCACCTTGCCGGACTGGCCGAACAGCGGCGCGCCCGATCCTCCTTCGGCGGTCTTTGCATCGTGGACGATACGCCGGGCGTCAAGGTCGGTGATCGCGCCCTGCGTCAGGAGCGGGACGATGCGGCCGTTTTGGGCGAGAAAATTGATGATGCACTGGCGGAGCCCCTTGCACTGGGCGTTGATTGAGCGCGCCTCGCTGTCGTCGAACATCGCCAGCAAACGGTCCGGGCCGCTCGGATATCCCATCGAAACCACGGTTCGGCCGACCGTCATCGCCTCAGTGCCCGTGTCGAGCGGGAGAACCGGCATCTCGGGCGTCACTTTTTCGGGATCGGTCGACGCCACCGCGAGATCCTCGCGGCTGCTCGCGAGGCGAAAGCTCAACGGGAACGGCTGCGGATTGTTCGGGAAATAAACGAGCAGTTTCTTAACGCGCGCCTGGGCATTGCCGTCGCGCATCATTTGTTTTACGAGATCGTCTTCTTCCCACGGGCGCAGAACGTGGCGGTTTGTCAGTATAAACCCGCCTCCGACATGAAATCCGGTGCCGATGAAATCGTACTCGATCGGCGTCCCGTTGCCTTCGGTCGTCAATCCAACGGGACGGTCTTCCGGGATCTGATCCTCAGACGGCACCGGCTCGTACGGATTCGGCTGCACCGACTGGACCTGCGGATACCTCAGCGTCTTCCCGTTGGAGCGGCTGACGAGATCGTAGACGCCGACGATCAGGCAAACGCCGTTGCCGTACTCGACGCGAAGATTCGGAGCCAAAGAGACGGTCTTCATCATCTCCTTGTTCGACTTGTCGAGTTCGCCGATCTGATCCGAAGTCTGCCCAAGCCGTTCTTCGAGCTTTTTGATGACTTCGCTTTGCTGTTCGGCCTGCAAGCGGTTCTTTTTGAGTTCTGAGGCAACTGAAAATCCGAGATACAGGATCCCGAAAACGAACCCGACGAGAAGAACAAGTGCCGCGAGTTTCGACGTCGGGCTGAACTCGCGCGAAAGCTCGCGGACAAATTCCTTCAGGAATACTTTCGCGTCGTCGCGCTTGGGCGATCCGGCGGATTCGATCGCCGCCTCTTCAATGAATTGAGCGACGTGGGAATCGCGGCGGGTCGTGATCAGCGACGAGCGCGACGTTGGCGCAAAAAACGAGAATTCGACGTCAGAACCGTCGATCGAAAAATGATCGCCGTCCGATATCGCCACGTACCGTCGGACGGACTGTCCGCCGCCGTTCAGGATGCGTATATCCGGGTGGATGTTGATGACCCGAAAGACGTTCTCGGTCAGCTCGAGTTCGATCCATGTTCCTTCGGCCTTGACGTCGCGACTGTTGATCCGGATATCGTCCGAATCTGACGTACCGATACTCAAACGGTCGTCTGAAAAGACTTCCGTCCGCTTCTCGTTGCCGACCGAAATGTGAATTACCAGATTCGCAGCCATGGTCCGAAATTCCTAATATACATCAATCGATCAGCCGATTGATAGCCAAATCTATAAGCAATTTGACTTTGGTACAAAGAACTCTTATGGAGGGCGGGTCCTTGCCGGCGGGTGACGCAAACGGCTAGGATAGGCCCATGGGCGAACCAAAATTCATCGATGATCCGGAGCAGATCCGGAAGCTTGCTCCGGTCGTTTCAGCGCCGGTCAAGAGGCATGTTTTCGTCTGCACGGGCAAGTCGTGCACGGCGGTCGGGGCGACCGAGGTGAAGCGCGAATTCGAAGAACTTCTCGAAGCCGAAGGGTTGCGCTACGGAAAATCCTCCAAAGGAAGGAATCCGGAGGGCGCGGTCGTTTTGACGGAGTGCGGATCTGTCGGTTTTTGTTCGATCGGGACTGCTGTCTGCGTCTATCCCGAAGGCGTTTGGTACGGCCAGGTCCGCGCACGAGACGTCCCGGAGATCGTCGAAGAACATCTCAAGAACGGCCGGATCGTCGATCGGCTGGCGCTGATCAGCGAATTCGGCGATTCTGCCGTCTGAACCGGTCTCTCACTTAGCGAACGTTTTGTCCAAGGTCTTTGCGATCTCGCGCGCGAGGTTTTTCGCCAGCGATCCCCACGATGTCGTCTCGCCCGCGCCGATCACGGCGCCGCTCCGGCGATCAAAGATCCGGTAAGTGTAGCGATGCGTAAGCAGCGAGAGCGGTACGCGGCCGATCTCAACAAAGAAGTCTGCCGACTCCTTATAGCGAATGATCGCAAGATTGAACCGCTCCCACTCCCGGCGTTTCAACAGTTCTTTCTCTAGCGCCTGTCGCGACGGGTGGAGCGACGATTTCTCGAGCGCGATCGTTCGCGGTCCGCCCTTGGTCGGCGCAACCTCGGGGACCGATTCCGAAAAGCCGGTCTGAGGGACAGCGGGCTTTGGCGTTTGCGCTAAAGTCGGCGCCTTGTCCATCATCAGCGCGATGACGTTGGCGTCAACTCCGGCCTCACGAAGTTCGATCAGGGATCTGACCGAAACGTCGAAGCTGTTCTCCGAAGTTTTTATCTTTTGCAGGATGATCGCGGCCGGCAGTCCGCTCTTGCTCATTTCGATCACCTGCTTGTTCGTCAGCGTTTCGGTTTGGGAAAACGCCGCGGCGGCGAGGATGACGATCGTGACGACAATTCGTTTCATGGTCCTATTTGTTTTCGCCCGCGCCCTCCGCGCGGATCCCGGTTCGGGTTTCGAGCGTGGCGATGATCAGCTTTCTGTTCTTTTTTGAGAGTTTCAGCATTGCGAAGTCCTTTTCAGTCCGGATCATCAGCCAATGACGGCGATGTTTGGTGAACCCGATCGGGATCGCTATCAGAAGCAGCGGCGGAAAGATGATCGATGCCGCCCCAAGTCCGAGACCGGTTTTCCAGCGCGGCGCCTTTGAATACGAATACTCGATCGACCTGATGTCCGAATAGCCGAATGTTTTGGCGTCCGAATCGCGTTTGGTCCGGATTCGGACCGCGGAACCGTCGAAGCCGATCGTCGCGGATTTTTCGGCCTGCTTGCCGTTCTCGAGAACGATCAGCTCGACCTTGTCGAACGTCTCGGCGAACGCGATCGGCGCGGAGCCCGTCAGAAAGCCGAGGATGAGTATCGATGTCAGGATCTTGCGGCACCTCATTCTTGTCACCTCGTCTCGAGAATATCGAATCCGCGACGCTTCAAACGGGTGATTGTCGGAGTTGCCGGGGTGTCACAAGGTGCGAAATTGAATGAACCTCAGGATTTAAGGACCGACTCGAACGACGAGCGGATCTCCATGCGATGCAACGCCAAGCGCTCGCGCAGTTCGCTCGCGGTCCGAAGTTTCATCATCTTTGCGATCCGGTTCAGAACCTCGCGGGCCGGAGGGAGTTTCGTCGCACGGCCGATCGTCAACCTGAGGTAATGATCAAGTTCCGAGAGAAACGCGTAACCAGCCGCCAGCGCCTGGAAATCGCGCGGGGTGAGGCATCCGCCGGCATGCAGGGTTCCGAGCATGTGAAGTGTCGAACGGTCGGCGCCTTCGTCAGGCACGTTGTCGCGGAGCTGCAGAAAACGCATCGCGAAATACACGTCAAGCAATCCGCCCTCGCCGTATTTGATATCGATCGAGCGTCTATTGCGTCGGGCCTTTTGGAATTCGAGCATTTCACGCACGCGAAGTGTCTCCGCGCGAATCTCCTCGGGATCGGCCTTCGACGCGCGCCGATGGATGATCTCGCGCGCGCGGTCAGCCGCTCGTCTCGCAAGATCGCGATCGCCGCCAACCGCGCGGAGTTTGACGTAGGCGAGCCATTCCCAAACGGACGCTCTTGATTCGAAGTAGCCAAGGAACGAGTTCACGCCGGTGGCCGGAGCACCGTTCTTGCCATCAGGCCGGAGTCTGAGATCGACGCGGTAGAGGCTGCCTTCACGTGTCATCGCCGATAGCGTCGTAACGAAAAGCTCGACCGCCTTGGCGAAGACGACGGCCGGCGTCAGCGATTCAGGTTCGACATACGTGAGCGGCGATTCGTCGTCATAAACAAGAACGAGGTCAAGATCGGAGCCATAGTCCATCGCGTTGCCGCCCAGCTTTCCGAGTCCGAGTACGGCGAACGGGAAGTCGTCGATCGGTCGTTCGATCCGGCGCGACAACTCCTCCTTCACGATCGAGACGGCGGCAGCGACGCTCGCCTCGGCCAACGCCGTTTGATGCGTTTTTGCGTCGCCCATCGAGAGCTTGCCGAAAAGCTCCGACGCGGCGATCTCGAACATGAAACGCGAATGGCTCCGGCGAATTTGTGCCAGTCGGCCGGCGAAGGTTGGCTCGGCGTCGACTCCAGACTGGAACGCTGCCGCGTAGTCGTGGACAGAAAACTCTTTTGCCGCATTCGGAAGGATCTCGATCAGGCCCGGGTTCGCGGCGACGAAACCCGCAAAATGCGGTGACGCGGACGCGAGTTCTGCGAGCTTTCGACGTGCCGCCGCATCGGCGTCGTACCCGGACTTTTCGAGTGACGACAGAGCCGCTCCGAGTGCCGGTTCGAGCGGAGCTTCAGTCCGGAGCCGGATGGTTGTTCCCTCGGACCCGACGGCGGGTTCGGTTGCCGGATCTGCGTCTTCGTCAATACCGAATATTCGTTTGAAGGCCCTCGAAGCGGCTTCGGCGTGCTTTTCCAATGACTCGTCGAAATCCTCGAGCCGAGCAAAATACATGCGCTTCGCGATCAGCGTCCGACGCTCGGGATCGTTCGGGACGCAATGGGTCTGAAGGCCGTGCTCCATTTGGATCCGATGTTCGAGACGCCGCAGAAAAGTGTACGCGGACGCAAGAGCCGTATGCTCGGATTCAGTTAACAGTCCGCGGTCGGCGATCCGCGATAGTGAGATCAGCGTATGCGGCGTTCGGAGCCACTCGTCCTTGCCGCCGTAGGCCAATTGCAGTGCCTGCGCGATGAACTCGATCTCGCGGATGCCGCCGATACCCAATTTGACGTTGAAACCGTCGTTTGAACGTTTTTCGAAATTGATCTTGTCCTTCGATTGCCGGACGTTCCGAAGCGCCTCCGCGATCGTTCCGCCGTTCGAATAGACGCGCCGTTCGACTCTTTCCTCAAAGATCCTGTAGAGATCGACATCGCCGGCGCAACCGCGCGATCGGATCAGGACCTGACGCTCCCACGGCTTGGCCGCTCCGAGGTAATACGCGACGGCCTCGCCAACCGATATCGCGAGCGCTCCGACACGGCCATGCGGTCGGAGCCTCATATCTACGCGGTAAGCCGCGCCTTCGCCGGTCTGCTGGCCGACAAGCTTGATGATCTGCTCCGCAAGTTTGACGAAGTACTCGCGGTTCGTGACCGAGCCGCGCGAACCCGTACCGGACGTATTTCCTTCGGACGAATACAAGAACAGAAGATCGATATCAGAGGCGTAGTTCAGCTCCAGTGATCCGAGTTTCCCGAGGGCGACGACGCAGAAACGGGCCTCCGCGGACCGCCCTTTGTCGTCGGCTTCGAGCGGCGGCCCATACCGATTGTCGAGTTCCTGCCGCGCCAGCCTGAGCGCATGTTCAAGGATCGCATCTGCGAGGTTCGAGATCTCTTCGGTGATCTCGGCGATCGTTTCGAGGTTCCGGACGTCCTGCAGATAGATCCTGAGCAGTTCGCGGCGCCGGAATCGGGACAGCATGACATTCGGTTCCAGCGTCGAGTGCGTCATTTCGAACCGTGCGAGCGATTCGAGAAGATCTTCCTTCGAACGTACTGACGCCGCCCGGCGCTGCCGGTCGAGCCAGGCGAAATAGCTCTTGTGCTGGAGAAGCGTCGTCGCCAGAAGCGGGCTGAAAGAAACCAGCGTGAGCACGTCGGCAAGCAGGCCCGCGTTCCGCTCGAGACGCTGGCGTTCGGCCGGATAGCGTTCAGCCAGTTCCGCGAGAAACCGTTTCGCAGAATCGGCGTCGGGCAGATTCTGTATGAGGTTTTCAATTGTTGTTTCGGGCACGATTCGGTGATCGGGAACGACGGCGGATCAATTGCTGCATTATCTGAAACGTTTCGGCGTGATCCCGTATTTTCTGATTTTATAACTCAGTATTCTTTCCGTCGAATCAAGCTGGCGCGCCGCCCGGGCGACGTTCCCGCGCGAGGTTTTCAATGCGTCCTGGATCAGGTCGCGCTCATACGATTCAACGGCGCCGGTCAGCGACAACTGGGTGACGGTGTCGGAAATCTCCGCGGTCTGAAGTGTCGGCGGCAGATGATGACCGTGGATCACCTGTTCGTCGCAGACAAGGACCGCGCGCTCGATCACGTTCTCGAGTTCGCGTACGTTCCCGGGGAAATGATAACTCGTGAGCATGTCGATCGCGGGCGTCGAGATGCGTTTTATGTCCTTGCCGTGTTCGCGTTCGTACTTGTCCAGAAAATGTTCCGCAAGAAGCAGTATGTCCGATTTTCTCTCGCGGAGCGGCGGCAGAAAGATCGTAAAGACGTTGAGCCGGTAGTAGAGATCCTCGCGGAACGAGCCGCCGGCGATCTCATCCTCGAGGTTTTTGTTGGTCGCGGTGATGAAGCGGACATTGATCTTGATCGTCTCGGTTCCGCCGAGTCGCTGGATCTCCCGCTCCTGGATGACCCGCAGCAGCTTGACCTGCGTTTGCGGCGGCAGGTCGCCGATCTCGTCCAAAAAGATGGTGCCGCCGTCGGCGATCTCGAACCGGCCTTTCTTCATGCGGTCCGCGCCGGTGAACGCGCCTTTTTCGAATCCGAAGAGTTCCGATTCGATCAGTGTTTCAGGTAGCGCCGCGCAATTGACCTTGATGAACGGCCCTTTCGAGCGGAGCGAATTGTAGTGGATCGCGTGGGCGATCATTTCCTTGCCGGTCCCGCTTTCTCCCCGCAGCAGGACGGTTGCGTTCGAGCGCGCGACCTGCGAGACCTGATCGTAGACATGCCGCATCGCGCTCGAGTTTCCGATGATCTGCGAGAAGTCGTATTTTTCTTTAAGCTCCTTGCGCAAACTGGAATTCTCGTCCGCAAGCCGCTGTCGTTCGGCCGACATCGCGTTCTCGACGCGGAAGGACTGTGCCAACAGGGAAGCGACGATCTTGAAGAATGTTGACCCGTCGCCGTCGTGATCGCTGTCGCCCACGAACTCGGCGAACAGCACGCCGATCGTCCTGTTCGCGAGGGTGATGGGTTGAAATACGCACGTCGCATCGCTCCCGTCAGGCATCAGGAAGTCGAGTTCGGAAACCAATTCCGACCGGCGGGCGAATCTCGGTTCCGTTTTGCCGAACAGTTCGCGAAAGCGGCCGCGATCGAGCTGAGCCTCGAGACGCCTGAACTCGTCGATCGACAGCCCGCTGATGGCCGCAACGGCGGCGGATTCGGAATCCGATTCCATCGTCAGGAGAAACGCCCGACGAACGGACGCGTAACGCGACAGGACTTCGAGAATGTTCGAAAACGACGATTTCGGGGTCTGGGCGTCGTTGAGGGCGCCGAGGATGCGTTCGATCGT
>JAKQII010000150.1 GCA_029557535.1 Acidobacteriota bacterium | reverse complement strand
CGAATAGAACGATCCGTCCTCAGATCTTAAAATGAACCACTCGCCCGTAGTCGGACGGAAGAACGCCACATCCGACTTTCCGTCGCCGGTGTAATCGACAGGTGCGATCGCGTCGGCGGAGGTGCCAAACTGCAATGCCGGAACCTGCCCGTCAGAGCTTCTCCGATACCACCACTCAGCCGCCCCCGGACGAAAGATCCCAACGTCCGTCTTCCCGTCTCCGTCAAAATCAAACGGCGGCCCGCCGACCACTGTAAACGGCATCTCATATTGCACCGTTTGGTAGTTTGCTCTGAACTTCCATTGCCCACCGCGTGCATTTGCGGGAATGGTCCAACTCCAGAACCAATACGATGCGTTGTACGTATTTGGGCTTGTATGCTGCCAGTTGCTGTGGGTCGAGCCGTCCGGCCGGAGCAATGCGAATTGGGTAACATGGCCCGTCGTCTGGTCGCGGTAATAGGCCGAGGTCGTCAACGCATCGCCTCGCTTGAATATCCGCTTTTCGTTCGTTACCTCAGGCGTCGGGCAGGTCGGGAAAGTAGGCCCTGCCGATCCGGTCATCAGCCGGTTTATCTTCGGAACGCGATATGCTTCCTGCGCGGCCCACCACGAAGCTGTGTTCATGCTGTTGCACGGACCCGAATAGGGATCTTTAAGCAGGTTGTCGCCGCCATAAAGTTCGAAGTGAAGGTGCGGGCCCGTAGAACTTCCGGAACTTCCGACAACGCCGAGATACTCGCCTGCGGCAACTGTTGCACCGACCGCCTTTGAGGTTGTCGAGCCGCTCTTCATATGTCCGTACCACGCGACCGAATTGTCAGCGTGGCGAACGTAGACCGCGTTCCACTGCCCGCTGCCGATCGCGCAGCTGCGGTCGAAATTGCCATCAGTCTTGGAAATGATCGTGCCGGGTGCGGATGCAACGATGACGACCTCGTTGTTATCCATCTTGTTCCAGCCAAAGGGCCACGTGAAGATATCGATGCCTTTGTGGTTGTAGCCCGAGCTTAGGTCGTAAGTTCGGGTTCCGCAGTTGTAATCCTGCAGCTGGTTCGGGAATGCCGCGTTATGATCGACGAAGTTCGAGATACCGATCACGTTGAAATCCAAAACTCCCGGAGCCTTCGCGATAGGCCACGAAAGCGGAACGTCAAGCGGGACTGCCGGAGCAAGCTTGCCTTCTTTTTCGAGCCGGGCAGTGTTTCGCGCGATCTCGGCCTGGATCAATCTGCGGTCGGCATCGCTGATCTCGTCTCTGGGCTGAAATTTGAACTCACCGCCGCCGGCTGGTTCGATGACCTGCACCTGATCGTCAGCGACGAGGGCGGTCACCGGACGCGGAAGATCGAGAAAGAACCCGATCGCCAAAAGCCCGATGAGCAACGATAGAACAACACCGATAAAGTAACGTGACATTCTTACCTCCTAGCGATGAACACCATTAAGGGAAGTTCCGTGATAAGTAAAGCGGATTATTGATCCTAACCAAGACAAAATAATCTTGAACGCGCCTTTTGGCTGAAAATAATGAACGACGTCCGCCGGGCATTTACCTTACAAAGGCGTTCGGAACAGGACGGTCAGATGCAATGCCGAACGGGATGATCTGCGTGCCCGAGGTCGAGCCGAGCATGAACCACGTCGCCGACGATGGGCGAAAGACCGCAGCGTCGGTCGTACCGTCGCCGTCATAGTCGGCCGGCACGGGCAGATCGCCCGTTGAACCGAACGGGAACGAATAGAACGTCGAATTCTCGCTCCGGACAATGAACCATTCGCCGGTCGAGGGACGGAAAAATGCTGCATCGGCCATGCCGCCGCCTGAAAAATCGCCGGCGAAGACGAGGTCGCCCGGCGACCCGAATGCAAAGATGATGATCCCGCCGATGCTGCCGCGGATCCACCATTCCGAAGTCGACGGTCTGAAAACGGCCACGTCAACGATGCCGTCGCCGTCGAAATCGCCCGTCAGCGGACGATCGCCGTTCTGTCCGAACGGGATGAAGATCGCCGCCAGATCGGACGACCGGATAATGATAAATGTTCCGGTCGTCGGCCTGAAAACCGCAGTATCGGCCTTGCCGTCGCTATCAAAATCGCCTGCGACCGGAATGTCGCCGACACTGCCGAACGGGAACGAATAGAACGAGCCGTCATCGCTGCGGAGAATGAACCATTCCGAAACAGATGGACGGAAGAACGCGATATCGGCCTTGCCGTCGCCCGTGTAATCGCCGGGAACGACAATGTCGGACGCCGTGCCAAACTGTGCGGCAGCCGCCTGGCCGTCAGAGCTTCGGCGATACCACCATTCACCGACCGCGGGCCTGAAGATCGCAACATCGGCCGCGCCGTCACCGTCAAAATCGAACGACGGGGACGTCTCGACAAAAAAGCTCTGCGTATTCGAAAGATCTCCGTTCGAGTTGCGCAGGACGATCCGCCACGTTCCGGAATTTGGCAAGATCAGCCTCACCTGCACCGCGTTGGGCTGGACCGAAACGACGTCAGGGCCGCTCACGCCGTAGCCCGAACCGTTCGGACGCGTGATGAGCGCCGTAACGCCCGAAACGAAGCCGCCGCCCGTAAGCGTCACGATCCGCGGAGTACTTCTTGCGTAAATAGGCGTCGGGGCCAGCTGTGAAATTGTGAGGCAGTTTTGAACCGGTACGATCAAGGCGCCAGAGACGCCGCCGTCAAGATTGTGAACACGGAGCGTGTAATTGCCCGACTCGGGAAATTCGGCAAGGACGGTGAAAGAGGCTGCAGATACATTCAAGATACGGTCGCCCTGCAAAACCGCGGTCCCGCCTCGAGGAAAACCGAGGCTCACATGCAGCCCGGCAGCGAAATTAGACCCTTGAACAATGAGGGGCATCGGCTGATCGTTCGCACACGGCGAGCCGGGAACGACCGCCGTTATGACAGGCGAATCAAGAAGCAGTGATCCGGGCGCTCTTTGACCCGACACGTCACCTACGAACAAAAGGCTCAGATATATTGCTCCGGCCGCGGCAAGACGAAGCAGTCGTCGGATCATACCGACAATTTAGCCCAGAAAGGAAAGTATGTCCATCAATTTATAATCAGGCGGCCCGGTGGGCGATCATTTGGCCGATCCGGCGTCGGGCTCGTTCTTCTCTTCGTCTTTCATCAGCCGTGCTACCTGAAAGATATAGTGGATGCCCGAGATCACGGCAAGAAGTACGACGAAGAGATAGACCGTTGGAAGGTAGAATGTATAACCCGTAACGGCGGCGATCAGGATGAGCGTAACGGCGACGACCTGGACAAAGGTAGAGAGTTTGCCGAGCCATGACGGCTTGAAGCCGCGAAAACCGGTGATGACATTGATCGCCGCAGCGATCGTGATGATCAGCACGTCGCGGCCGATGACGGCGGCGGTCACCCAAAAGGGTACCGGCAAGAACCTCACCGGTTCGAGCACGCCGGGCAGAGACAGCACGATGAACGCCGTGGTCATCAGAAGCTTATCGGCGATCGGGTCTAGGATCGTGCCCAACTCGGATTCCTGCTTGAAGCGTCGGGCGACAAAACCGTCGATGCCATCTGAAACGCCCGCGATCACAAAGACCAGTAGTGCCCAATTGCTGTTGCCGTAAAACAGCAAACTCGCGAAGACCGGTATCAGGGCCATGCGGAGAAACGTGAGGAGATTGGGGATCGTGAGGATCATCCGGCGCGCAGCTCAAGGAGGCTTATTTCCGGCGGGCACTGGTAGCGGACGGGCAGGACGACCGTCCCGATGCCGCGCGTTATATAGATGTGCGAATCCTTACGTTGATGCAGCCCGGCCGAAAGCCGTCGGCGTGGGATGAGGCGATCTTTCGGAGTACGCGTCCGGACCTTGACCTGTCCGCCGTGTGTATGGCCGCTGAGGGTCAGATCGATCGCGGCCCTGACGGCCTTTCTGAATATGATCGGGTTATGCGCGAGCAGCAATTTGAATTCGTCGGGAAACGAACCCTTTAAGGCCGCCGGAAGATCGGTCTTGCCGACCATATGGTCGTCGACACCGGCCAGCCAGATCGAGGCTCCGCGGGCTTCGAACCGATGGCCCTCGTTTATCAGAACCTGAATCCCCGCATCTTTGAGCGAACGCGTGACAAGTTCGGCGTCGGTCCAATGATCGTGATTGCCAAGACACGCGTGCGTTCCGAACTCGGCCTCGAGGCGGCCGAGGACCTCGGCGACCGGCCCGATATATTTGGCGTCATGCGAAACGTAGTCGCCCGTCAAAACGAACATATCGGGTTTCAGGCGATTTGCGATCTTAACGGTTCGTTCGATGTGGTCGAGTCCGGTGA
>JAKQII010000142.1 GCA_029557535.1 Acidobacteriota bacterium | reverse complement strand
GTTCTTCTTGACGGCATGACCTTCGAGGCGCTCGCCTCGCAGTTTCCCGTGCCTATCTATCCGATGGATCTTGAGGAATTTTTCGGCTATTTGGGAGCGTGATTAGATCGTTCACGTTTTCGAAACCGAAGGTTCAAACTGAAGAAACATTCGCAAGTCGGGAAGGGGCACCCTCGATTTACGATTTGGGATTGCGGATTTGCGATTTTCGATTGGTCGAAAGTCACCACTCGTCAGTTAGTCGAAAAATCCAAACATCCGCAATCGCAAATCCACGATCCGAAATTGCGAGGGGCCGCCTGAAGGCGGAACTCCAAACAGGTACTCCAAACATCCGCAATCCCAAATCCGAAATCCGAAATTGCGAGGCCAGCCTGAAGGCGGAACTCCATACATCCGCAATCCCAAATCCGAAATCCGAAATTGCGAGCGGGACGCTCGCGCTCCAGTCCCAAATGTCACAAGTTGTGTTTCGAGTCGTCGGCGATGTCGATCTCGGTCCAGTTCAGCTTGCGGACGAACGGGTTCTCACGGACGTCGCAGTCGTTCTTGGTGCAGATCTCGCACGAGAACGGAGCACACGGATCGGTGTGGACGAACATCTCGATGCTCTCGCCGAAGTTCGAGCCGATCAGGGATTCCATGGCATCGACCTCCTCATGTGCGTCGGCTACGCTCATGTACCACGGAACCGTCAAGTGGCAGTCAACGTGCAACGTGTTTCCATACTTGATGATGCGCAGATTGTGGAGGTCGATCCAATTTTCGCGCCGGGCACCCTCGATCGTCGCAACCATGCGCTTGAGCAGGTCCTCGTCTGCCTCGTCCATGATCCCGGCGATCGATCCGCGCAGGATCTTGTAACCCGTGAAAATGATAATGGCGCCGAAAAGGAGGGCGACGACGCTGTCGATCCATACGAGGCCGGTGAACAGGATCAAAAACAGCCCGACGATAATGCCGATCGTCGAGTAAGTGTCCGATTTCAAATGCTTTCCGCTTGCTATTAGTGCCAGTGATGAGTTCTTCTGACCTTTTCTGACGGCAAAATGACCGACCGCCCAATTTACTGCGCCGGCGACCCCGACAAGGATGATTCCATAGTCGAGCGAGCCGATCTCATTCGGGTGCCAGAGGTTGTAGACCGCTTCGTATATGATCAGGATTCCGGCAAGCGTGATCAGCGTGCCTTCGATCGCGGCCGAGACGAACTCGACCTTCCCGTGCCCGTAAGGATGATTGGCATCGCGTGGCTGTGCCGACAAATGAAGGCTGTAAAGTCCAACAAAAGCAGCGGTTACATTGATCGTGCTCTCGAGGGCGTCGGTTAGGATCGCGACCGAATTCGTCATGTACCAAGCAATGAACTTGATGACGAAGAGGGAAACGCCGACAACCGCGACAATCTTTTGGAACTGGTAGTTCTCACGCGAAATTTCCATTCATATTCCAATTTAACCCAGATTACGCAATAGAGAAATTTCTGCCCGCGAATCAACGCGAATGATCGCGAATAAAGCAGACAACTTGCCCGTTGCGATTCAGTGAGCGTTGATTGATTGTTGCTTATGAGGCCTCTATTCGATGACTGGTATTTGGTTGGTCACGCGTAAATTCGCGTTGAATCGCGAGAATTCGCGGGCAAAAAATCTTTAACGCTTAATCTGGGTTTAAGGAATTCGCGGGAAAAGTCGAAGTGCGCCGGAGCTAAATGCTTCGTTTGATTGATTTTTCATTCGATCTTTGCCGAAACGCCGATCGTCACCGCCGGTTTCCCCGGTACCGATTTGACGGGGATGACCCAGACGAGCGACGTGAGGCGGCAGACGCCCGTGTTGTCTTCGCGGCAGTACGTGATCGTCGCCTTCATCGTGATTTCCGTCGCATTTGCGGCTGCCTTGAACGGAACCGTGAGCGGCAGCGATTTGAACCGGCGCGCGGAACTCTCGGTCGATATCTCAAGCCGGTGCGGGGCGTTGGGATTGAGGTGATAGCCTTCTGGAAACGAGAGATCGATCGAAACCGCATTCATCGCATCCGCCGAAACCTCGCGCGGTTCGAGCGTGATGACCTGCCGGTTCGGGATCACGGCCTCGCCGTCAGGTTCAACCGGGGAAGGCGGCTTCAGGCCGCGGATCATCAGTGTTGAGGTCAGTTTTGTTTTTAGGTCGACGACGCGGATCGCATGGTTGTTCGTGTCGGCGACGTAGAGCCTTCCGCCGGCGATGCTGATCCCGCCCGGTTCATAAAACGACGCGTTCCTGCCGTCGACCTGGGCAGGCTTGCCGTTGCCGAAAAGCGTCTTGACGCTTCGGTCATCAGGGTCGAGAGACTTGATCCGGTGATTGTAAGTATCTGCGATCAGGACCTTTCCGTCGTTGAGGGCGAGACCGAGCGGATGCTGGAGCCGGACGTCGTCGCCGGTTCCGTCCACATCGCCGAACTCGAACAGGTCGCCGCCGACGAGCGTTTCAACTCGTTCCGTCCGAAGATCGATCCGCCGGATGATATTCGACTCGCTGTCCGCGACAAAAAGACTTCGACCGTCGTTCGCCAAACCCGACGGCTGCGCGAAACTTGCATTCAGCCGTTTTCCGTCGATGCGCGCCTCGATCCGGTTTCCGGCGTATGGTTCGATGTAATTCTTCGCGACGTCCATCCGCCAGATCTGATGCGACCCGGCCATCGCGACGAAAAGATAACTGCCCGCAAGACTCACGTCCCACGGCGAGCGCAGCGCCGTCTTCAGCGCATCGCCTCCGATATTGACGAAGTCGTCGATGATGCCCGTGCCGGCGATCGTCGTGACGGTTTTCTTTTTCAGATCGACGAGCCGGATCCGGTGATTTTCGCGATCGGCGACATACAGTTTGTCGCCGCCAACCGCAAGTCCCTGCGGTTGGTTGAACGCGCACGAATCGAATCCGCCGTCCTTGAAATCCGCCGCTCCGGTTCCGATCGTCTCGATCAGTTTGCCGTCAAGATCCGTGACGACGATCCGGTTGTGGTTTGAATCGGCGATGAAAAGGCGCCCCGACGCCGCGTCCGCAAGTACTTTTCCTGGATATGCCAGCGGCAGATCGCCGACCTTGGCGCGTTCGAGTGCGAGTTTGAGCGGTGTTTCGTCGAGTTCGCCCTTTGCCCGCGCGAGTTTGACGGCCGCCGCGATCGTCGCGTCGATCTCGTCGTAATCGCCCTCGCCGGAATAGCGTCCGATGATATAACCGTTCGGGTCGATCAGGACGCGCGTCGGCCAGGCACGGACGCCGAACCGGTTCCAGATGCGGTAATCGGAGTCGTTGACGACCGGATGCTCGATCCCGTAGCGGACGATGATGTTGCGGATGTTGTCGGTCTCGCTTTCGTTCTCGAATTTTGCGGAATGAACGCCGATAACCGCGAGATTCTTCGGGTACTTTGCCTCGAGCTTTTTGAGATCGGGAATGATGTGAATGCAGTTGATGCAGCCGTACGTCCAAAAGTCGAGGAGCACGACTTTGCCTCGTAAACCCGCAAGCGTCAATGGTTTATCAACATTGAGCCAGCCTTCGCCACCGTTCAGTTCGGGAGCTTTGATCTGTTTTTGTGCCGAAACGCTTGCCGTCGCGAGGACAATCGAAAGCAGGATCAATATCGCGCGGCGCAGGTGCATAAGTCTTTTGATTCCCCAGGTTCGTCGGTTTATTCCGAAGTTCACGGTCTGATTGGAAACAGTTCCGGTTTGCCGGGCGCTGGTGAACTCGTCCCGATTCGATGAACACTTTCGGGATAGCTGACAGCTGACCGGCTAATTCGAATTCTTGACCAAAATGATCTCTGCCGCTATCGAGACGGCGATCTCTTCAGGCGTTCGGCTATTGATCGGGACTCCGATCGGCGTTCGGATCCGGCTCAAACGCGACTCGTCAAATCCCTCTTTTCTTAACGAGTTTAGCAAAGTCTTCATCTTGGCCTTGCTCCCAAGAACGCCGAAGTATTTGAAATCCATGTCGAACAAGCGGCGGATGACGATCTCGTCGAAGGCGTAACCGAGTGTCATTACAACGACATACGTGTCTTCGCCTTCGGGAATGTGGTCGGCGATCGACTCGTACGATCCGACGATCGTCTTTGAATCGGCGAATGAGTTCTTCTCAACCGTGTTGAGATCCGCGCGGTCGTCGAAGAGTTCGATCCGGAATCCGAGCTTCGACATCAGTTCCGAGAGCGCGAGCGCGCAGTGACCGCCGCCGACGATGTAAAGCCGCGGTTTTCGCCCGAGCGTTTCGACGTAGTGGAACGGGTCCTCGTCCGATTTGCGATTTGCGATTTGGGATTTGGGATTGTTTGGATCTCCACCGGTCGATTTGCGATTTGCGATTTGCGATTTGCGATTGGGTGGCGTTCCACGTCCCGTCGACACGGTAAGTCCGTTCACATCAATAAGAATCTGCGGTTCGTCACCCGATTCAATCTCGGCGCAAATCGATTCGACGGTCTTCAGATCCGACGCGTCGAGCGGGCAGATTATCACTGACTGGCTTCCCGAGCAGATCATCCCGCTCGACTCGGGAACGTTCGGTCGGTGAACCAGCGAGATCAACTGGGATCTCGGATGGAGGACGTCGGCTTTCAGCATTGTACGCGCCCGATCGACGAGCGAAACCTCCATCACACCGCCGCCGATGCTGCCGACCAGATCGTCTTCGGTGACAAGCAATTTGAATCCTTTGCGTCCCGGCGAACTGCCCGAACTGTCCGAAACGACGAGCAGAACCGCGAGTCCGCCGGCCCGAAGCGTCTTTACTGCAGATTCCCAGATTTGCGTATCGCCTTTCATCGTTTGCGGAACAATCGGTGCGCCCGGCGCGTTTAGCCCATAGCCACAGAGACGAATTTTATCGCAATCAACAACTTATGACGATATTCAAACTACCCGTGATCGTTGTCCTTTTGTTCGCCGCCGTCGCGTCGGCGTTTGGCCAATCGACCGAGGAATGGCTCCAAGATTATTCGGCGATGAAGAAGTACATGGCTGAAGCCTATGCGAACTTCGAGTGGGCACGGACGAAGATCGATCTTGTCGAGCTTGATCGGAAAACCGTCGCCGGGCTGAAGCAAGCAAAAACACAGGCCGATGCGCAAAAGGTCTTCGCCGAGTTTCTGAGAGCGTTTCACGACGGGCACCTTCAGGTCCGAAAGCCCGCCGAGAACAATTCCGATGGCGAATCGCAGTTTATTCCGAAAGATGCCACGGGCGCGAAGGCATGCTCGGTGATCGGTGTGAATCCGCGTCCGAAGCGGTTCTCGCTTGGGTTTCAGAATGTTCCGGGATTTACGGCCGTCGGTGCCGAAAACGAACCGTTTCCTTCGGGAATCCTCGATCTTGGTGACGGGAAGTCGGTCGCGATCATCGCGATTCCGCTGTTTTCCCCGGGTGCGTATCCGAACAATTGCACGGCGGCGTGGGATAGTATTCGGATGTCGCTCGATCGGGATTGCGATGAAGAGTGCATCGACCGCTTTCGCGCCGAGGCCGAAAAACGGCTGACCGAAAAGTTCATTTCGCAGGTTCGCGAGCTCGCGGCGAAAAAGCCGACGGCGTTGGTCGTCGATATTGCTTTGAACGGCGGCGGAAGCGACTGGGTTTCTGTCATTGCGAAGGCGCTGTCGCCGGTCGAACTTACGCCGCCGACTGTACGGTTCATTCGTCATCCGCACTGGGTCAAGATATTCGAAAGTCAGCTTGCCGACGTGAACGACGATTTGAAACGCAAGGACCTGACGAAAACTCAGCGGTCGATTCTGAAGGACGCCAAACGCAAGCTGACGGCCTACGTCGCAGACGCCCGGACGCCCTGCGATCTCAGCTTCTTCTGGACGGATACGACTAAGAAGCCTGGCTGCGAACGTCTGAGCTCGACGCGGCTCGTCGGCGCACTCGGCGGCAAGATCGATCCGAAAACGGTTGCGAATCTAAAGTCGCGGAATTCGTTGACGAGCGCCGAACCCTATGAATTTGAGAAGGGAATTTTCGGCGGCAAGATCTACATTCTGACTGACGATCGCACGGCGTCGGCTTCCGAGATGTTCGTCTCGATGCTTCAGCGTGCGAAGGTCGCGACGACGATCGGGTCCAAGACATTTGGCGCCGGTTGCGGATATGTCGACGGCGGAACGCGGTATTTCCTGCCGGTCAGCAAGCTCCAGCTTCGAATGCCCGATTGCGCCCGGTTCCGCGCGGACGGCGTGAACGAGGTCGAAGGGATCGATCCGGATGTGAAACTGTTTGACCCATGGGAACCTGCTGAAGCGAAGCTCAGGAAAGTCGTCGAGTATCTATCAAAGGTCGGCGACTGAACACAATGCGGAGATTATGAGCCGTAATCTCCGCATGTTGTGCGGAGAAAATCATTGCCAATGCGGAGAATAGTTGCGATAGTATCCGCGCAGGATGCGGAGATTACGCGATGAAATATGTTTACGAGCAGAAAAATTGGCCGAATTTCATTTGGAGACATGAAATTATCTCGCCGGTTCTTGCTGAAGTAAGACATCATCAAGGACGTCTTCTCGGGCGGATCGAAGCGTTGGGATTTCAACTGCAGGAGGAGGCTGCACTTCAATCAATTACAGAGGAGACGATCCAATCGAGCGGGATCGAAGGAGAAACGCTGGACCGAGAACAGGTCCGTTCGTCGGTTGCGCGCCACTTGGGAATAGAGGTCGCCGGTATGGTCGATTCAGGTCGTATCGTTGATGGCGTTGTCGAAATGGCGCTCGACGCAACGCAGAGATACGCCGAGCCGTTGACGGCGGCCAGGATCTGCAACTGGCACGCCGCGCTCTTTCCGACCGGGCGAAGCGGAATGCGCTCGATCGCCGTCGGAAGTTGGCGGACCGACGAATTCGGGCCGACGCAGGTTGTTTCGGGGCCAGTCGGTCGGGAAGACGTCCATTTTGAAGCACCGCCGGCCATAAGTGTTGCCGATCACATGAATGCGTTTCTCGACTGGTTCGAGAGCGAATTGACGATCGATCCCGTGCTTAAAGCCGCAATCGCACATTTTTGGTTCGTAACCGTCCACCCGTTCGACGACGGAAACGGTAGAATCGCACGGGCGATAACCGATTTGGCGCTCGCACGTTCCGAACGGAGCAGCTATCGGTTTTACGGCATGTCGTCGTCGATACGGGCTGAACGCCCGGATTACTATTCAATTCTCGAGCGTTCGCAAAAAGGGACACTCGACATTACCGATTGGCTGCTGTGGTTCTTGCGATGTTTGCAAAAATCGATTGATCGGGCGGAAATTACGCTCGCGGCGGTTCTGAGAAAGGCCGAGTTTTGGAAAAGCCACATAGGAACATCCTTGAACGAGCGTCAGAGACTGGTAATAAATAGACTGTTGGACGGTTTTCACGGCAAGCTCACATCAAGTAAATGGGCGGCATTGACGAAAACGTCACAAGACACCGCATCTCGGGATATCGATGATCTAATGACGCGGGGCATACTGGTTCGCGGTCCGGCCGGTGGCAGAAGTACGAATTACAAGTTGGTGCTTCCGGGCGACAAATTGGGACCCGGAGAAGCGTCGATCACGAACGATGCAGATTCATCAGAACCTTTTCGGCGGTGAACGGTGCGTCGAATGCAGGTAAGTTCTCTTTATCGAACGCCTTGACGGCTTCGCGGATCGCAAAGTACGCGCCGATCCCGTACATCAGCGGCGGTTCGCCGACGGCCTTTGAATTGAAAACGGCAAGGTTCGGTCGGGTCGTTTCGAGCGCCTCGATCGCGATCTCGTCCGGGACCGAGTAAACGTCGGGGATCTTGTAGGTCGAGAGCGCGTTCGAGCGCAGACGGCCTTCGGAGTCGTAAACGACCTCTTCAATCGTCATCCAGCCGATGCCCTGGACGATTCCGCCCTCGATCTGTCCGCGATCGACGGCGCTGTTCATCGATTGGCCGAAATCGTGACAGCATTTCACATAATCGAATTCGTATGTTCCGCGTAGGCAATCGACGGTGGCGCCGACGATCGCCGTGCCGAAGACGTGATAGGCGAACGGATGGCCTTTGGCGACGGACCAGTCGAAGCCGACGCCCGGCGTCGCGTAATGCGCATGTTCGCTGAGGTTGACGCGTCTGAGATGAGCTTCGTTGACGAGCTCGACCCAGTTTGGAGTTTCGCCTTCAGGCGGCCCAATTTGCCGGTCGCCACCGCTCCCGGTTCCGACGGGCGGCCAGCTTTCGAGTTCCAATTCCGCAGCCACCTCGTTCAGACGCTCAAGGATCTTTTCGCACGCGATCTGCGTCGCCTTGCCGTTCAGATCCGCCGCCGCCGAAGCCGCCGTCGGAGAAGTGTTCGCGATCCGCAGTGTGTTCGTCGTGTGGACCTTGACCTTTTCGATCGAAATTCCGAAGACCGATGCCGCGACCTGCGCGATCTTTGTGTTCACTCCCTGACCCATTTCGACCGCCCCGGTCGAGACGGCGACCGATCCGTCGGTGTAAACATGGACCAGCGAACGCGCCTGGTTCATCGGCGTCTTCGTGAACGAGATCCCGAAACAGATCGGCATCATGGCGACGCCTTTTTTCAGGTGGCCGCCTGTTTTGTTGAATTCGTCAGCCTCCTTTTTGAGTGTGGCGAAGTCGTACACCGAATCGGCCTGCGACCAGGCTTCGCGAGCTTCGGATTCGACGATCTGTCCGTACGGGAGTTCATCACCTGAACTCAAGAGATTCCGCCGCTGGATCTCGTCGCGGTCGACTCCGAGCGCGTCCGCAGCATGTGCGATTGCAGACTCGATGACGAACATTCCCTGCGGGCCGCCGAATCCCCGAAATGCAGTGTTCGGCGGCAGATTCGTTTTGCACGAATACGCGACCGCGGAAACGTTCGGGATAAAGTACGAATTCGTGCAGTGAAAAAGCGTGCGTTCGAGAACGGGCAGCGACAGATCGCACGATGCGCCGGCGTTTTGGTAGAACACGACATCATAGGCGACGATCCTCAGATCAGCGTCGAGCCCGATCCGGTAATCGGACGAGTACGGATGGCGTTTTCCCGTCATCCGCATGTCTTCCATCCGGTGGAGCGAGTATTTTACGGGCCGCTTTGTCAGTTGCGTCGAAACGGCGCAGATCGCCGCCCAGGCGTTCGCCTGATCCTCTTTGCCACCGAATCCGCCGCCGAGCCTCGTAACATCCACCTCGATCAGGTTCATCGGAATGCCGGTGACGCTCGCGACCGCTTTCTGCACGGCGGTCGGGCCTTGGGTCGATGAAAAGACGCGCAGGCCTCCGGTCTCGCTCGGCAGCGTGTAGGCGCCCTGCGTTTCGATGTAAAGATGTTCCTGACCACCAGACCGCGTCTTTCCTTCGAAAACATGCGCGCAGGACTCGAATGCCTTCTCGGTATCGCCCAGTTTGAAGCGCTTCGGGGCGGCGATGAGGCTACCTTTGGCAAACGCTTCGCGGGCATCGACGATCGCTTCAAGCGGTTCGATTTCGGCCTTGACGAGGCTTGCGGCGGCGCGGGCCTGTTCGTCCGATTCGGCGAGGACGACCGCGATCGGCATTCCGCAGAAGTGAACCTCGCCGTTCGCGAGCAACGGTTCGTCCGGCAGGATCCCGCCGATCTGGTTTTCGCCGATCAGATCGTTTGCGGTGATCACTCGGACGACTCCCGGCGCAGACGCGGCTTCGTCTGTATTAACCGACCGCAATTTCCCGTGTGCGACCGGCGAATCAAAAACGCAGGCGTAAAGCGTCCCTTCGACGACCGGGATGTCGTCGAGGTAAACCGATTCGCCGCGAACATGGGATTTTGAGTCGAGATTCTTCATTGGATTTGCAATTTGCGATTTGCGATTTGCAATTATGCGGCCGCGACGTCCTGCTCACTGCTCACTGCTCA
>JAKQII010000135.1 GCA_029557535.1 Acidobacteriota bacterium | reverse complement strand
GCGATCGTCTCCGAGGTCCTGACCGTTTTGCGTAAACGCGAAGGCGGGTTTCTGACGAGCCGCGGGTCAAAGTGAATCCGAATTCCGAAATCCCAAATCCCAAATGTATTCTCGTTCTCGCGGCCGGCGGGTCGAGCCGCTTCGGTTCGTCGAAACAGCTTGCCGAACTTGAAGGCAGAACGCTTATCCGACGTGCGGTCGAGACCGCCCTTTCGACGTCGGCTGATATCGTTTGCGTGGTTCTCGGCGCGAACGCCGAAACGATCCGGTCGCTTATCGACGATCTTCCGATCCTTATTGTCGTCAACGAAAATTGGTCGGACGGAATTGGGTCGTCGCTCGTCGCAGGGCTCGAAACCGTGACCGAACTCAAGCCCGATCTCGGGTCCGTCGCGATCACGCTCGCCGATCAGCCGTTTGTAGCTTCGGACTCGATCGAACAGCTTTTCAACGCAGTGAACGGCGAACGGATCGTTGCTGCAAGCTACGACGGGACGGTCGGTGTCCCCGCGGTTTTCCCCCGAAAGTACTTCGCGGAACTCCTTGGACTATCACCCGAGGCGGGCGCGAAATCACTGATAATCAAACATTTAGCCGACGTCGTACGGATATCGTTCCCGGAGGCTGCCATCGATATCGATACGCCCGACGATTTCGGGCGACTTTCGTTCGTAACATTTCCGTAACTCACAATTAACCGATTCTTAACCCGCGATTAATCTGCCGTTAACCCGTCAGCGTTAGTCTCTCCCTTGCACCACGAAATTTTCCAATTTTTGACACCAAAGCGGAGGCAAACGGCGACGGTATCGTATGTTTGCCGGCCGCGTATTTCATCAGATTTTTGCGGAGTGAATATGCAGCTCAGCTCGAGCCTCAGGGCTCTTATCATTTTGGTCGCCGCGGTCGCAATGACAACCATCGGCGCTTTCGGACAAACCGATCAGGCCCGCATCGTCGGCATCGTATCGGACGTTAACGGTGCGGTCGTTCCGGGCGCCGAGGTCGTCGTGAAAAACGACAAGACGGGCGAAACGCGAACGATCGTTTCCGACAGTCAGGGATCTTTCACGGTAACCGCTCTTCGGGCGTCGACGTACTCCGTGAAGATCACTCACGCCGGGTTTGCATCAACCGAAAGCAAGAATGTCCAGCTTTCGGTCGGTCAGGAGCTCAAGCTCAATGTTACCTTGCAACCCGAAGGTGCGGTCGCGCAGGTGGACGTCGTTTCGGAATCGGAAGCGGCGATCAACCTTGCCTCGGCGAGCATGAGCGCGAACGTCAACCAGCGTGAGGTTGAAGGGCTTCCGGTCAACGGTCGCCAGCTATCGCAGCTTTATCTTCAGGCGCCCGGAGCAGTCAACAGCGGATCGGGAACGTTCGGCGACATCCGATTTTCCGGCCGCGCGGTCCAGCAGAATGTGATCCGCTATGACGGTGTCGAGGGCACGGGCATCATCGACGCCAGTCCCGGCAACCTCAACGGTGAGGTTCCGTCACCTTTCCGGCTTCAGTCGAGCCTCGAAAACGTCCAGGAATTCCGTGTCGATTCGAGCAATTTCCCGGCCGAATACGGAACCGGAACCGGCGGTCAGATCAACGTCGTCACAAAGTCCGGCGGAAATCAGTTCCGCGGATCGGTCTTCGAATACCTCCGACGCGGATCGCTCGACGCGCGCAACTACTTTGACAACATCACTCCGGGGATCCCCAAGAGCGATCTCAAGCTCGACCAGTTCGGCGGATCGATCGGCGGACCGATTATCAAGGACAGGTTCTTCTTCTTCTTCTCGTACGAAGGCTACCGCGTCCGCTCGGGACTGAACTTCGTCGAGGCCGCCCCGAGCCTTTCACTGGCGCAAACCGGTGCTTTGATCCCGGGAACCAATACCCCTGTCAATCCCTCGATCCAGCCCTTCATCGCCGCTTTTCGTTCGCCTGACGCGGTGATCGTCCAGGGCGGAACGACCGCACCCGGTTTCGACATCGTTCAACTTCAGGACACCGCGAAAACGGACGAGAACGCCTATTCGCTGCGGTTGGATTACAAACTCAACGAGAAGAACAACATGTACCTACGGTTCTTCCGAGACAACGGTACGGACGATCGTCCGGAAGGCGTTTCGGGTCGGCGGGTGCTGATCGAGGCCCAGCCGCAGAACGGTGTTTTCGGGCTGCAGTCGATCTTTGGAACGAACAAGGTCAACGAATTCCGTCTCGGTTACAACGGTGCCCGGACGCGTATCAACGGGCAGGCACCGACGATCAACGGTTTTGATCTCTCTTCAGTCATCGTCAACATCTCGGGAAGCGTTGCGAACACCGGAATCGCCGGACAGGGAACCTCTTCGGGTATTTCGATCCCGGGAGGTCTCGTCCGCGCGAACTCGGCGACGAACGGCCGGGGTCAACCGTACACGCCGTACTCGCTGTCGTTCATCGACAACTTCAGCTGGACGCGCGGGAAACACAGTCTGAAGTTCGGCGGTGAAGTTCGTGTCATCCGGCTTTAC
>JAKQII010000137.1 GCA_029557535.1 Acidobacteriota bacterium | reverse complement strand
GATCATCCCAAACACTTTCCTGAGCAGGCTTGTCGTGCGGCCGATCGGGTCTTTGCGGATCTTCGCTTCTTCCTGGGCGACCATGAAGAACAATCCGTCGAGGGCTTTCTGCGTGACGTAGCCGTCAAGATCGGTCGCGTCCTTGCCGACAAGCATCTTTGTGAATGGTCCGCCTTTTCCGATCATGTCCTTGTATTTCTGCGTCACGCCGACCTCGCTCGTGAACTTCTCGACAATCGGCCGGAACTTCTCGCGCAGAGTTTCCTCGCTCGTGCGCCGGAAGAACCGGGTCGCCGAATCGTTTTCGCCGCTGAAAAGGATCTTGCGCGCGTCGTCGAAAGTCATTTGCTTGATCGCGTCGGTGAAGACATCGATCGCCACCGGGACGGCCTTCTCCGCGGCGTGATTCATCGACTCGACAAACTCGTCGACGGCCTTGCCCTGACCGGCGACGCGCAGTCCCTTTTCGAGTTTTTGAAGCGATTTCGGAAGCGGGATCCTGACGCGGACGTCATCGAGGAAGCCGTTCTCGCGCCCGAGCGTGTCGATCGCGAACCGGACGCCTTTCGTCAGCGCCTCTTTAAGCGCGGACGCGATCTCACTTGTCGTTGCCGTCGTCCTTTTTGTCTTTGTTTGAGCTTCGGCGCTCGTCGTCAGCGCGACGAGCATCGTCATCAGCGCAATTGCAAGACTGATTCTTTTCATCATCTCCTCCCGGGGCAGGCCGATCGTTAATGATCGGTTCAAAAAATCCAAGGACCCTGTCTTGATAATCGCGGGGGCTGAACTTCCAGAGATCCTGATGGGATGCGCCATCGACGATCCACAGGTCTTTAGGTTGGTTGGCGGCCTCGAACAGTTGCTTGCTTTCTTCGAGCCGCGTGAACGGATCGGTTTCGCCGGCGATCACGAAAACGGGAACCTTAAGATTCCGGACGTGATCGATCGGTTTGATCGCGTCCGCCGAAACGCCCATTCGGATCGGAAACTGGATCGTAAGAAGCGGTGAGACGTGCCGCGCGCCCGAGAAGAGCCACTGATCCATGCGGTTGTCGACGGCGTCCCGCATCCGCGGGTAGACGAGTTCAAGCACAACGGCCTGAACTGGAGGCATTTTATCGGAAAGGAGAAACGCCGCCCCGCCCATCGAGATCCCGATGACGCCGATCTTCGCGCCCGGACGTTTCGCCATCGCGTAGCGGACGGCAGCCTCGGCGTCGAGCCGTTCGAGCCAGCCGAACGTCAGTTTGTCACCCGAACTCTCACCGCTGCCCTGGAAATCGAACGCGAGGACCGAGTAGCCGGTCTTTCTGAGAAACCTCATCCGATCGACAAGCGCCGATCGGTTAGAGCGCAGCCCGTGCATCAGGACGATCGTGCCGCGGCCCGACTCGCCGTTGATGAACCAGCCCTTGAGTTTCGAACCGGACTCGCTCGTGAATTCGATGCTTTCGCAAGCGAGATCGAGCGGACAGTTCCCGACTGTCGCCGGCGCCGGTGCGCTGAGCCGCGTCCCCGCAAGCCACGACCCGCCGACGACTATCAGCGGGATCAGGGCCGCGGCGATCAGAAAGGTCCTTTTCATTTGCGAATTGCGGCGATTTCGAGATTCCATAATTCCACGATTCCAAAATTTCAATGGTCAGCGCGTACGATTGGCGATCCTGGAATCGTGGAATTTTGGAATTTGGAATGCTTATTTAGCTTTCCCCTGGTTCGCGACGGCTTCCTGCGCGGCCTTGATCGCCTCGGCGTCGCCGAGATAATAGCTCTTGATCGGCCCCAGGTCCGCGTCGAGTTCATAAACCAGAGGGACACCGGTCGGGATGTTCAGTTTCACGATCTCGTCGTCCGGAATATTGTCGAGGTGCTTGACCAGCGCTCGGAGCGAATTCCCATGCGCGGCGACGATCACGCGTTTCCCCGCCTTCACGCTGCCGGCGATCTCGTCCTCCCAGTACGGCACGAAGCGCGCGACGGTATCCTTGAGACATTCCGTCAACGGAATCTCGTCGTCGCTCAGCCCGGAGTAGCGACGATCGAATCGTGGATTGCGTTCGTCGTCAGGTTCCATCGCCGGAGGCGGAATATCGTAGCTGCGGCGCCAGATCAGCACCTGCTCATCGCCGAACTTCTGCGCCATTTCAGCCTTGTTCAAACCCTGAAGATTGCCGTAATGACGCTCGTTCAATCGCCAGTTCTTGATCACCGGAAGCCACATCGCGTCCATTTCATCGAGGACGATATTGAGCGTCCGGATCGCGCGCTTGAGTACGGAAGTGTACGCGAGGTCGAACTCGAAGCCCTCATCCTGCAACAGCTTTCCGGCTGCCGTGGCTTCACCGACGCCTTTTTCGCTGAGATCGACGTCCTTCCAGCCCGTGAACCGGTTTTCCTTGTTCCA
>JAKQII010000125.1 GCA_029557535.1 Acidobacteriota bacterium | reverse complement strand
GATGTTGATGCCGTTGTGGCCGAGCGCGGCGAACATCTTTCCCGAAATCCCGGTGTGCGCCTTCATGTTGTCGCCGACCAGCGCAAGGATCGAGAACCCGCTCTCGGCGCGCAGCGGATCGATCTTGCCGACCGCGATCTCATACTCGAATTCCCTGTCGACAACCGATTTGGCGAGCGATTCGAACTTGTCCTCGATCGCGACGCAGATCGAATGCTCGGACGAACTCTGCGTGATCAGGATGACGTTGATCTGCGCCCGCGAAAGCGCGTCGAACAAGCGCTTCGAGAATCCGGGAATCCCGACCATTCCGCTGCCTTCGAGGTTGAGCACGGTGATCTTGTCGATGCTCGAGATGCCGCGGATGATGTCCTTTTCGTCTGTCACCTCGGATTCGATCAGCGTCCCGTAGTCTTCGGGCGCGAACGTGTTCTTGATGAAGACCGGGATGTTCTTTTTTAACACCGGCTGGATCGTCGGCGGATAAATGACCTTCGCGCCGAAATGCGACAGTTCCATCGCCTCACGGTAGGTGATGTGCGAGATGCGGCGGATGTTGCGCACGATCCGCGGGTCGGCGGTCATCATTCCGGAAACGTCGGTCCAGATCTCGAGCACGTCCGCGTCGAGCGCCGCGGCGAGAATCGCACCGGTGTAATCCGATCCGCCGCGCCCGAGCGTCGTCGTCACGCCGTCGGCGTCGGAGGCGATGAAACCGGGCACAACGACGATATTTGGGATTTGGGAATTCGGATTTCTGAAGTATTCGTCTATCTGGCGGTTCGTGGTTTCAAAATCGACGGCGGCAAACGTGTAGTTTGAATCTGTTTTGATCAACTGGCGCGAGTCTTTCCAGACATTTTCAACGCCGTCCGCGGTGAGTTTTGCCGAGACGATCCGCGTCGAGAGGATCTCGCCGAAGCTGACGATGCGGTCAAGCGTGCGCGGCGTCAGTTCGCTGAGCATGAACACGCCCTCGCAAATGCTGCGGAGTTCGTGGAACCGGTTCTCGATGAAGTCGAAAATGCCGTCCAACGAGCCGTTTCCGAGCAGCGTCCGAGCGGTCTCGATGTGTTTCGTTTCGATGTCGCGGATCTGCAGCCGGAACGTCTCGTCGCCGGATTCGGCGGTGTGCGCCGCTTTGATCAGCGCGTCGGTCGTTCCCTGAATTGCCGACAGTACGACCGCACAAAGGTCGTTCTCGGAAGCGGAACGCACGATCGTGATGACTTTTTCGATGTTATCGGCGCTGCCGACGGATGAGCCGCCGAATTTGAGTACTTTCATGGAATTGTAAATCGTTGATGACTAATAGTTCGCCCGCGAAACACGCGAAAATATTTTCCAGATCACTACCGCGCTGTCTCGCAAGCTTCGACGATCCGGATGCCCGACCCGAACGATTATCCAAAACTGCCCTTTTCGCGTATTTCGCCGTCCTATGTTCCGGCCTTTCGCGGGCAATAAGTTTATCTGATCAGCCGCGTTATCGCGTCGCGGACCGCTTCATAATCCGGCGGAATGACCTCCGATCGTTTCGGCCTCGATTCAAGCTCGGCGACAGATTCGGGGATCTCGCCGAACGTACCTGTGATGTCGAGAACCGAGTCGAATTTGACCGGATGCGCGGTTTCGAGAAAATAGCCCGCTGCGTCCGCATGCCCGCCAAGGTAATCGGCGAGCGCCCGGTAACCGACCGCGCCGTGCGGATCGAGAATATACCCGAATTTTTCGAACACTTCGCGCATTGTGGCACTTGTCGTCTCGTCCGAAACGCTCACCGAGGACATCAGGTCCCTCAAGCGGACGTGATCACGGTCGAACATCTCGAGGATTCTGACGAAATTCGACGGATTCGCGACATCCATCGCGTTCGACAGCGTCGCGACGGCTTTTTTCTCGATCATCTCGCCGCTTTCGAGAAACCGCGGAATGACGTCGTTCGCGTTGCACGCGGCGATAAAATGCGCCACCGGCAGCCCCGAGATATGCGCCAGAATGCCGGCGCAGATGTTGCCGAAATTGCCGCTCGGGACGCAAACCACGGGCGGTTTGTCGTGCCCCGCACGGAGCCAGTCGCGATACGCGAAAAAATAATAGAATTGCTGCGGCAACCAGCGCGCGATGTTGATCGAGTTCGCCGACGTTAGGAACATTTTCGATTTGAGTTCCGGATCGGCCAGCGCCGTTTTGGCGAGCGTTTGGCACGCGTCGAAATCGCCCGTAACCTCAAACGCATGAATGTTTTGCCCGAGCGTCGTCAATTGCAGTTCCTGGACGCGCGAAACCTTGCCCTTCGGAAAGAGAATGACGACATCAACGCCTTCAACGCCGAAAAACCCATTCGCCACAGCGCCGCCGGTGTCGCCGGATGTTGCGACAACGACTGCCGTCCGCCCTGAATTCCCGGAAGAAAACTCGCGCAGACAGCGGCTCATGAACCTCGCGCCGACGTCTTTGAACGCGAGGGTCGCGCCGTGAAACAACTCGAGCGTCGATATTCTCTCGTTGATCCGAACAAGCGGAAATTCGAAATTCACCGTCTCGTCGCAGATCGTCCGCAGACTCTGGTCGGCGATCTCGCCGCCCATGTAGGGCCGGATGATCTCGAACGCGATCTCGCCGCGCGACATCGTCTCGAACGAATCCCAAAACTCATTTGAAATCTTCGGTATCGACCCGGGGAAATAAAGTCCGCGATCGTCGGGCTGGCCGTTCAAAGTTGCTTCCCGAAATGTGGCGTGAGGCGATCTTCGGTTTGTGCTAAAGTATTGCATTATTGACGGAAACCGCTTAGAAAAGGGGCGATTTAAACAAATTTTTTGCCCGCCTTCAATGATAATAAATGTTATTGAAATTGCGAAATCATTTGAATTGATTGGAGCGCAAGCGGCCCCGGGGCATTTGCGATTTGCGATTTGCGATTTGCGATTTGCGATTTAGGAAGGCGGCGCGGATGACGCAGAGGATGTTCGACCGTCAGCGATTTGGTTTCAAAGTGGCCTCGGCGCAACATTGATCACGCCTGAAGGCGTAACTCAGTCGAGTACTTGAATTTTGAATTTTGAATTTTGAATCTTCAACAATCACGGTCCATGCGCCGGCGACGGTCGCGAACGTCGTCTGCGGCTTTGACTGCCTCGGCTTCGCGCTCGAGGAACCATTCGACGAGATCCGCATTTCGTTCTCGAACGAACCCGGGATCAGGATCAGGCACAATGACGAATTCGGCCTTCCCGAAGATCCGGAAAAGAACGTCGTCGGGACGGTTTTGAAGTCGATGATCCGCGCGACCGGATTTGAAAGAGGCCTCGAAGTCGAGATCACGAAAAACATCAAACCCGGCAGCGGCGTCGGATCCAGCGCGGCATGTGCGGCCGGCGCGGCGGTAGCCGCCAATCGACTCCTCGGGAACCCATTCACAAAGGAGCAACTCGTCGAATTCGCCCGGGACGGCGAACTGACAGCGTGCGGATCGCGCATCGCCGACAACGTGTCTGCATGCATCTTCGGCGGGATCACGCTCGTACGCGCGACCGAACCCATTGCCGACGTCGTCGCGCTCGAATTCCCCGAACTTTTCGCGACGGTCATCCATCCGCAGATCGAGATCCGCACCGAGGACGCGCGTGCGGTCCTTCCGCGTGAAGTTCCGCTGCCGACGGCGATCCGCCAATGGGGCAACGTCGGGGCGCTCGTCGCCGGTCTGGCGCGCGGCGACTACGATCTCATCGGACGCGCTCTCGAAGATCACGTCGCCGAACCCTACCGCAAGACGCTGATCCCGGGTTTTGATGAACTGAAACGAGCGAGCATGGACGCCGGAGCGCTTGGCGGGGGCATCTCGGGATCGGGGCCGAGCGTGTTCATGCTCTCGGGATCGATTGAAGACGCCAATCGGATCGCCGATGCGATGCGCACCGTCTATTCAGCAACATCCATAGATTTCAACATTTACGTCTCCGGTGTTAATCGCCGTGGAGTGACATTCGTCGAATGAGGAATTTTTTGACAACCGCCGACTTTTCGCGCGAGGAACTCGACGCGCTCATCGAGTCGGCGCTCCGTTTCAAACACGGCGCGTCGACCGTCCGTCCGCTCGAAGGCAAATCCGTCGGTCTCGTCTTCTTCAATCCGTCGCTCCGGACGCGCGCCTCGATGCAGGTCGGTATTTATGAGCTCGGCGGCAACGCGGTGACGCTCGAACCGGGCGGAACGAGCTGGACGCTCGAACACCGTGACGGAGCGGTCATGGACGCCGACAAGACCGAGCATCTTTCGGAGTTCGTCCGGGTGCTTGAGCGCTATGTTGCGGCGATCGGCGTCCGCACCTTCGCGCATCTTAAAAACTGGGGCGAAGAACGGCTCGATCCGGTCCTCGGAGCGTTTGCCCGGTATGCATCAAAACCGGTGCTCAATCTCGAATCCGCAATGCATCATCCGTGTCAGGCGATGGCCGACATGATGACGATCCGCGAGACGCTCGGCGAAAAGAAGAAGAAGGTCCTTTTGACGTGGGCCTATCACCCGAAGGCGCTGCCAATGGCGGTCCCGAACAGTTTTGCGCTCGCTGCGGCGCAGTTCGGACATGATCTCCGCATCGCGAATCCGGCGGGCTACGATCTCGACTCCGAGCTGAAGACCGACATCGAACGATTCGCGACGGCGCACGGCGGGAGCGTCGAGTTGACGAACGATGTCAACTCGGCGTTCGACGGCGTTGAAGTGGTTTACGCAAAAAGCTGGGGCAGCTCGCGGCATTACGGAAACACTGACGCCGATATCGCCGAGCGGGAGCCGTATCGAGGCAATTGGATCGTCGACGAAGCCAAGATGGCACGGACGAACGACGCGATTTTCATGCATTGTCTTCCCGTCAGGCGCAACGTCATCGTGACCGACGGGGTCATCGATTCGGACCGGTCGGTCGTCATCGACGAGGCCGAGAACCGACTCCACGTGCAAAAGGCGATCATGGCCAGTTTGGTGAAATGAAACCTGTTCCGTTGACCCTGCTGCTCGTGTTCGCGATCTTTGGCGCCGTTTCGGCGAACGCCCAGCGTTGCGGCGGTTCGACGCGTCGGCTGGCGGTCAGCGGCGCCGGCGGACCGATCAGCTACGAGCTCTTTTATGTTGCTCCGAAAAACGGCTCGAGCGGATCGATCGACAATCCGACCTTGGGAGATTTCATCAGGGAATTCATTGGTGACGACTCTCTTGCCGGCATTTTTTGGCACCGGGAAATTCTTGCGATCAAGGCCGACATCGCATCGCCGTATCTGAAACCGTACCGGCTGACCGATTTTGAGTACATTTACGGCGACGTTTGGCACAAACATCACCGGTCGCAGCTGAACGGCGAAACGACAGACGGTAAGATCGAATTCCGGACGGCGGAAATGGACAACACGCCGTTCATGATGAGATTGACCGGCGCGGATCTTGAGACGAAATATGTCCTCAGCGCGTTTCTCGGCGGCTGCTACGAAAGGGACGAAGTTCAGGCGATCGAGGTCAGGAAGATAACAAAATGAGCAAAGAGCGATTGGATCTGCTGCGCGAAGCGCTTCCCTACATCCGGCGATTCAAAGGAAAGACGTTCGTCGTCAAATTCTCGGGCAAAGTGACCGAAGACCGAAGCAATCTTGAGTCGCTTGCCGAAGAACTGGCGCTGCTTCACCAGGTCGGGATCAAGGTTTGCGTCATCCATGGCGGCGGAAAGCAACTGACCGAGCTCGCGATGAAGCTCGGCGTCGCCCAAACCGTTATTGAGGGACGCCGCGTGACCGACGACGATACGCTTGAACTGGCGAAGATGATCTTCGCCGGCAAGATCAACACCGACATACTTTCGGCGCTGCGCTTTCGCGGGACGCCGGCCGTCGGACTCTCGGGCGTCGACGGCAATATCGTGCATGCCGAAAAGCGCCCGCCGAAAGAGATCACCGACCGGGCGACCGGCGAAACGAAGACGGTCGATTTCGGGAACGTCGGCGACGTGCTCGAGATCAACACCGATCTGCTCAGGCTCCTTCTCGATCATCATTACTTGCCGGTCGTTTCGTCGCTCGGAGCCGATTCCGACGGTCGCGTATTCAACATCAACGCCGATACGATCGCCGCGGAGATCGCGGTCCAGCTCAACGCCGAAAAGCTCGTCCTCCTGTCGGACATCGACGGAATATACCTCGATCCGAAAGACGCTTCGACAAAGATCTCGCGGGTCACCGGATCGGAAGCACGGAGTATGATCGATTCGGGCGCCGCGACCGGCGGGATGATCCCAAAGCTCCAAAGCCTGATCAAACTGGTCGAAAGCGGCGTCAAGTCAGCCCACATTATCAGCGGCAGCGAACGCAACGCGCTTTTGTCCGAGGTTTTCACGGACAAAGGAACCGGGACGATGATCGTTTCCGATTAGCGGTAACAGCGGAGAATGAGGTTCCGACGGAAGGGATTGCGGCGGATCCCGGGTCGGGGCTCACAGAAAATCCGATGAAAGGAATTGTCTTTATAATGGTCGTGCTGGCGCTGAGCGCAACGGTCCTCGCCCAAAAGAAGTCGAAGGTCGAAGGTTCGGTCCGGCCGGGCCAAAATGCCGGAAACGTAAAGTGCGCGACCATCACGATCGGCACGATCGAATCGATGCCGGCGCCAAAATATCCCTCGGAGGCGCTCAATCTGAAGGTCGGAGGCGTCGTCGAAGTCACGGTGACGATCGCCGAGAACGGCAAGGTCCTCGAAGTAGAGAAGATCGCCGGAAATTCGGCGCTTCACGGAGCGGCCGCCGAAGCGGCGATGAAAGCGCGTTTTTCACCGACGATCTGCAACGGCGAACCGGCAAGAATCTCGGGAATCCTCAGTTACAACTTCATTCCGCTCGCCCCGAACGAGCGCTTTTTCACGGCGAAGTCGATCGACGAGTTCAAGGACATTTCGAAGGCCATCGCGTCGTATGAGGCGATCCTCGATCTGACCGACAACTACAAGATCGCTTTCGGGTACGGCGACCGCAACTACTATCCGGAACTCCCGATCCCTCGCGGCGATTTTGCGCATCAGCTCCGGCTCACGCTCGACTTTCTCAAGCGCCAGGCGGAAATCGCCAAGGTCGATTCCCGGAACGCATTCTCGGATCTGAACCCGAAACGGATCACGCCCGAATACCGGATCGAGTTCGCCGATCCGAAAGCGGCGTTCGTCGACTCGATTAGGACGTTGCTGAAGGATTACAACGTTTCGCTTTTCGACGCCAAGAACGAATTCGACGGTCGTGAAGCAATGCGTCGCGGCGAGATCGTCGCGATCTGGCAAGGCATCTTCGGCGAAGACGCCGTGCCGGTCAACTTCATGTCGCCGGGAACGGAAAACGAGGTTGTTCTGCGCGGCGAGTTCGCGATCTTCCTGCAGGAATCGCTGCGTGTGCTCACATACAAGCTGCTTCCGTCGGATTAGACTCACCCAATCCCGCCGATCGATACTGCCCTGAGGCAGCGATTCCGATTCGTCGAATCGTTTGGGTGTCGAAACCACCCGGCACCTCTACTGATCAGCAACCGCAACCCGTTTTCTCTCAAACAATTCCGCCTCGTCGGACAGGCCGAACTTCCGGGTCAGTTTTTCGAGTTTCGCAAATCGTTCGGCGGGATCGCAATCGGTGATCCAACAGACCTTTGCGGCGCATTCAGGACACGCGTCGAGCGGTTGCCAATCGGTCTCTTCGAGGTTGTTTGAGCCGCTGAATACGCAAACGTACTTCGTGCAATGCTGGATCGAGAACATATGGCCGGTCTCGTGAACTCCAACTTTCAACGTGCGCAGCAGCAACTTTCGCGGATCGCGCTTGTCGTGAAGACGGTTCATTGACCAGACACCGACGCGCTCGACGAGCGAGGCCTGTCCGAAGACAAAATACATCGATTCGTCAGGAAAGAGATCTTCGTTCGTAAACGCGATCAACGCCGCCGCGTCCGTCGGAAGTTTCGGAATCAGCAGCTCCTGCATGATGTATCCGGTCCGGATCTGCCGGTTCGGGTCGCGACCGACATACCGAAAAGCATAATCCGGAAGATTAGGGACAAACGAGGCGCCCGGGAAAACTTTGACGGGAATTCCGAAGAACGCTTCCATAAACACTGCGGTGTCCCGGACAACCTGCGACTCGTCGCGCGTGAACTTGCCAAGCGGCTGGACGTAGATCGTTCGGCGTTCGGGCGTCGGCAACGTTGGCGAACCGTTTAAATATTCATCGAGTGTCTGCCCCGCCTCCTTGTGATCCCTCAACCAATCGTACGGACCCGGTTTACCCATCGGATCGAAAAAAGGGACGAGTTTTTCACGCATCGACCCAAATTTTGCGGGAACCGCGGCGAGCGGAACCGGGTCAGTCGAGGGATTCG
>JAKQII010000136.1 GCA_029557535.1 Acidobacteriota bacterium | reverse complement strand
GGGCTAAAACCGGCGATCCGGTCGGAAAAGGGAGCGACGAACGGAAGAATCAAAAAATCGCACGGACCGAGAACAAATCGCCAAAATCCGGATCTGTTTTGACACGGCCTCTGACGCAGGCGGTACTGACACTTTTCCCCTTTTCCCCTTTTTCACTTTCGTGTCCGCCCGCTGACGCAGGCGGTACTGACACTTTTCCCCTTTTTCACTTTTTCACTTTTTCACTTTTCCCCTTTTCCCCTTTTTCAACGCACGAACGACGCCGGCAGCGGGAAATCTCCGTTGAGTCCGAACTGCGTAACCGATAGGCCGTTGTCGGAACTCTTTTGGACGTACCAGTTCCCTTCGGACGGCCGGAAGACGGCATAGTCGAACTTCCCGTCGCCCTCGTAATCGCCGACGACCGGCAGGTCCGTCGGCAACCCGAACGAAACTGCGAAGAATCCGCCATCCGTACTTTTCAGTACATACCAGACGCCGGTGGCGGGACGCCAAACGGCAATGTCCGCCTTCCCGTCGCCGTCATAATCGCCGGGCACTACCTTGTCACCGGTGATGCCGAACTGCGTGATCATGAACCCGGAATCGGAACTCCGCCAGACATACCAGACGCCTGTCGACGGACGATAGATCGCAAGATCGTCTTTGCCGTCCCCATCAAAATCCGCGGGCGCCGGCACGTCGCCAACCGACCCGAACTGATTGATCGCCAATGAATTATCCGAACTTTGCCGGACGTACCATCTGCCGTCGGACGGGCGCCAGACAGCGATGTCGGCCTTGCCGTCGCCGTCGTAATCGGCCGGCACCGGAACGTCTGATTCGAGTCCGAACTGCAGGAAGTACTGCGGTCGGCCGTATTGATTGACGACTATCCACAAACCGTTTTCGGGTCTGTAGAACGCGTAATCGGTCTTGCGGTCGCCGTCGTAATCGGCGGCAACGACGGTGTCGGTCGGTCTTCCCAGGATCTTCGCGACGCCGTTTGGCGAGATCGATTTGACCCAGAATGACGTGTTCGACGACCGGAACAAGGAATAGTCGCTCTTTCGGTCACCGTCGAAATCAAAGATGTTACCGCTGGCGACGGCGCAATTGTTAAGCGCGACCGTCGCGTCGTTCGATCCGGAGTTGACGGTCACAAAATCGATCTTGCTGTCACCGTTGAAATCGGCAACCGCAACCGCATTCGGCCATTGTCCGGTTGCTACGGTAGTTCCGACAACGCTCACTGCGTCCGATCCGCTCAGGGCGGTCAACTGCGCCTTTACGCCGCTTCCATCAAGGTCGGCAGCGGTCACCGAGATCGGGTTTGACCCGAACACGCTTCCGAAATTGCAGCCGCTGAAAATTCCGGACGCGCTTCCCGCACACAACGTTGCGGAATCGCCGTTGTAATTCGCGACGATTAGGTCGCCGATCCCGTCGCCCCCGACGTCTGCGACTTCGACGGCCACGGGACCCGCGCCGGTCGTCAGGTTCTGCTGCAAAATGAAACCGCCCAAACCGTTTCCGAAGAACGTCGAGACGCTGTTCGAACCGAAGTTTGCGACAACGAGGTCAAGATTCGAATCAGGCGAGAGATTGGCCAGCTTCACGAACGACGGCTGTGTCCGCGTCCGCAATGAGGTGCCAGACGCGAAAGCTCCGCCCCCGTTCCCGATCAGTACCGAAACCGTTCCGAAAAAGAAGCTGCCGAAATTCGCGACGATAAGATACTGCTTGGTATCGTTGGTGATGTCGCCCGCCGCGATCGAGATCGGCGAGGCACCGACGAAATAGCTCGCACCCGTCGAAAATGTCCCATCGCCGTTTCCGAGCAGGATCGTCACGTTGTTCGATCCAGAATTCGCGACCGCCAGATCGAAATTGTTGTCGGCATTGAATTTTCCGGCGGCTATCGCGTACGGACCGGAACTGACCGAAACGGGTGCAATCGCGTTGAACGTGCCGTTGCCGTTCCCGAGAAGGATCGAAACGTCGTTCGAAACCTGATTTGTAACGGCAATGTCGGTTTTCGAATCGTTGTTGAAATCGCCGAGCGCCATGTTCGTCGGATTAACTCCGGTCGCCGCGGTGGACGTCGTGAACGTCGGCGTGTTGCAACTGCCGGGTCCGGGCGGAGTGACGGGAACCGTCGTGATATCGAGACTCCAGCCGCCCGCGATCGTTCCGCCGGCGGCAGTTTGTGAATCATCGACGACGAAAAGCTTCCAAGTCCCGTTTGGCGAGAACCCGTTGAAATTGCTGAGCGCGTTCGAGCTGTTTATGTCGTTGTACGGACGGATCGGCGCGGGCGAGAAAAAGGCGTCGCGGTCAAAGAACCCCTCGCTCGGCTTGTATGTTCCCGAGACCCAGCTTCCGCTCAGCTGCGTCGAGGCCGTATCGTCAAAGGTCAGGTTGACGCCGCTGGCGGAACCGGAACCGGCGTCAGACATGAGCGTCAGTGCTTTTCCGTTCGGGCTTACGAGGAGCACGTCGATATCGGGACCGTTCGGATGTGTGATCCCGGTCAGGCTGACCTTGAGGTTTGAAACGACGCCCGAAACACCGGATATCTCGATCTCGGAACCATACGGCGAAGCGAGCGCCATCGTGTCCGGAAACGTCGTGTAAGTCGCATTCGTGAACGTCGCGGGCGCGCCGTCCGTCGTGATCGATACGGACCAGCCCGAATTCAGCGACCCGGCATTGTTGAGAAGATCGTCGACTGCCCACAATGTCCAGGTCCCGTTCGGGTTCGTTCCGTTGTAAACCGATGCAAACGTGGCACTTGGCGCTGCGTTGTACGGACCGGCGGGCGCCGGAGTCGGAAACGTGTCAGTACCGGACGGATTCGTCGGCAAGTACGTTCCGGCGTTCGGCATATTCAATGTTGTCGCGCCGGTATCGCTGAACGTCCACGCGGCGTCGTCAACAACAGTGACGTTGGACGCATCCGAAAGAAAAATGTAATTGGCTCCCGTCGGACCGACAAGAAGAAAGTCGAGATCGGACAGGTTTGGATGAGCGACCCCGCGCAGCGTCACTTCGACTTTCGTGATCGTTCCCGTCATCCCGGAAACATCGATCGTCGATCCGTATGGCGACGACTTTGTCGGCGCAACCTGTCCGGTGGCTGAATTCACCGTGATCGGTGACGGGTTTGAATAGACGGTCTGCGCACGCTTTTGGGCCGGAACGGAAATCACGGATCCGGACAATAGCGTCAATATCAATATAATCGCGGCAAATGGGCGAATGCTTCCTATCATTATCGACTCCTGATTGCAGATTGCTCGGGGCTTCTTGAGGGAATCATAGCATCAATCGCACCGGTCCCTCACCGTGCCCGACGCCGTTCGAGAACGCGAAGCCGGCGGCGCCAATCCTCGGCCAGATTGAACCTGTGAATCTCGACCGCCGGCGAAACAAGCGACGCGGTGAAATCGAAATCACGGTGGAAGGCAAGTGTAGGCGCGGCAAGGTAACAGATCGTCGGCGCATCTGCGATTTCGAGGTTTCCGAACAACCCTGCCGAGCGCAGTTTCCCCGCACGCCGTATCCGCTCGATCTTCCGCCAGTAGTCTATAGTCTGAAAGATCGCTTCCCGGTCCGGCTCAACCTTCAATTCGATGATCACGAGCCGCCCGTCACGGCGAAGCGCGAGAAGATCGATCTTTTCGCGTTCGGCACGAAACTGGTGGTAAACGGGCGAAAGCACGAGATTCGCATCGAGCCTGCGTATATCGCGCCGCAGGATCGATTCGAGCCACGCTTCCGGCGCAGTATGGTAGAAGGCGTGACGCCGGTTTTCCGACGCGAATCTCCGATACTCGCGAAGTTCGTCGACGATCGACGCAAGCTCGGCGACATTTGCTTCCGAAAGTAGTTGCCGATTGCGGTCGGTTCCGAACCAACACCGTTCCGTTCCCGCAAGACGCCGGATCCGGGCAAATGGTAGTCCGTGATAACGCACGGTTTCGCCTTGTCGCGAGAAGACCGAATCGATCGCCTCGGGCGCGAGCGCGATCAGGTTTCGCGCCGTGTCCGTCGGTTGGGCAAGTATCGGTACCCGCACGTCCGGGACGCTGCCCGACCAAAGGTCCTCAAACTCGAGCGCCGGCCGCGCATCGATCCGGCCGTCGTCCTTGATTTCAAGCACCGACACGCGCGATCGCCAATCCTCCCGCAGCAACGCATGGAGTTTCTGGAGTCGGCGCGCGCTTCGCTTCTCGGCTGCGATCGCGACCGATCGCACGGGATCGCGCTTGCGCTTGCTCAGTTTCGCGAGCCAAAAACAAGCAGAGGAGATCAGGAATTCGGGCAAGAGCGAGTCGCTGACGTCGGCAATGCACGCCCTTGCGATCCCCGATTGCTCGTACCGGATCTGCGCGAAGCGTCCGTTTTCGCGGTTAAGCTCGACGCGGTTCAGGCGAAGTCCGCGAAAACTCTCGCGGAGCATCGCCGCAACGCGGTTCGCACGTTCGAGCCGGGCGAGTTCGACCGACGCCTGAAGTTCCGAGAACGACGCCCTCGGAACCAGCCGAACCGAGCTCAGTTCGGACCCGGCGGCACGCGAAAGCGAAAGATGGAGTTCGTCGCGGCGCGTTTCAGCGCCGTCTATCCGCCAGGTCTGGTATCCGGTGTCGCTCGGAAAGCCGAACAGCATCCGGTCGCGGTGTTCGTCCACTTCGATCTCGGAATTCTCGAACGCGAAACTGCGTCCGTCATTTGTAACGATGATCCATTCGCGGTGCGAAGCGAGGCACCGCACGAGAAATTCGTGAAGTTCGTTCATGAGGATGTGAGCGACGGCCGCTACCAGCCGTATTCTTGTTCGAAATATTCGATCATCCGTTCGGACCACACGCGGTAGCCGAGCTCGGACGGGTGTATTCCGTCGGCGAAAAAGCCTTCCGGAACATAAGTCGGTTGCCGGAAATAATAGACCCTTTCGAGGCGTGATGTATAGTCGCGGGCGTTCGCGTCGTGCAAAGCAGACAACGCTCCGAGGACCGCCTTGAGCGGATTCGGAAGGATCGGCGAGAGGCGGACGGCCGGCGCGTTGGTCATAAAGAACGTCGCCCGCGGGTTCGATTTGCGAAGGATACCGATCAGCCGGATCATGTCGCGGCGCGAGCGCCCGGGACTGTTCAGTTTGAGGACCTCGTTGCCGCAAAGCGCCAGCATGATGTAGTCGTAATCTTCATCGGGAATCGTCGGAACGAGTTCGCCGATCGTCTCGCCGATCGTGATCCCGCTGCGCCCGACGACAGTCCATGCGACGGCGCGTCCGATCTTCCGCGAAAGGTTCCGGGCGAAATTCCCGGCCAGTGCCTCTTCGTGAGTCCGCGCTCCGACACCGGCCGCCGTCGATTCGCCGATGACGAGCATCCGAACCGGTTCGCCGCCCTCGCCGCTCGTCCCGATCGTCGGCCCCGATGCGTCCGGCAGCCTGCCGATCTTGTACCGCGCGTATCTGCCCTGAAGATACAGAAAGGGAACGACCGGCGCCAGCAGCGTTCCCCAGACGAAGTACTTTGTTTGCAGGATCTTAAGACTCATTCGAATGCAGTAGGTGAACCATGTGATAGAATCCACGCAATCGGCGATGTTTTGGCCATATCTTATCAAAGTCATCGCGCTTGTCGCGATTCTGACAGCCCTTTCGACCGCGTGCCGGCGCGATTCGGACGATGCCGCCAACGAGCGTCCGGCACTTGATCCTCGGTCGAGCGGCATTCCGTTTTCGACCGTGGAGCCGGAAAAATATCAGGCCGAGATCGTGGTCAACACCGGCGACGTGAGTCGGCAATACTTTATCGCGCGCTCCGGACCCCTTCGGCGGACGGACTACGATGTCGGAAAAGCATGGAGTTTCGCGTCCGTTTCCGCCGATCGACGTTATCTCGTCCTTCCGAATCTTTCGATATATGCGGTTGTCGATGAATCGACGGCCGTATCGGAAGACGACTGGTCGTCGTTCCTAACGACCGGCTTGCTGAATTCGCGCATTGAGTCGCGCTTTGAAGAGATCAAAACCGCTGACGGCTCAACGCAATACCGCGCGATTCTCGGCGATCAGGGCCGGTCTGAGGTGGTCGTCGTGGTCGATCCGGCGAGCGGGTTTCCGGTACGGCAGGAGTTCTATTCGCTTTCAGGTGACGCGCGAACACTGACGATGACGATCGAGGTCCGCAACTTCAAACCGGAAGCCCCGGTCGAACTTTTCGCCATCCCGTCCGGCTATGTGAATACCGATCAGAAAGTTCTCTTGAAACGGAAGGAAGGACTTGAACGCAAGGACCGCTAAGAAACCTGGCGCAACGAGCTTTCACCTCCCGCGAAACATGCGAATGACGCGAAAGTTCAATTCGGTGATTCCGTCTTTTCGCGTTTTCCGCGTTTTTCGCGGGCGAATACTATTTCACGCGATCGATCCGGTATCTGAAACTCATGCCGAAGCCGTTCGTCGTACGGAGCGAACCGATGTTGAGTCCCTGGTGCAGATAGAAAAAGTCGGCACCGAATTTCTTCGTGAATTGGCGCGTGATCCCGATGTGAATGTCGTTCCGAAACCACTTCTTCAGGCTGAAATCATAGAAGGGTTCGGTCGCGAAATACGGCGAAACGACCTCTTTTTCTTTTTGTTTGATCGGAAAACTGACCTGCACGCGGTTTCTGTAAACGACCGTATCCGACCGTGAGTGCTTGATCAGATACGTTGTCAGCGCACGGTTTCGCAAAATGACGTTCGGCCATTTTTTCTCGGCGTTCAAAAAGAACAATAACCGGTGTTCGTAGAGCCGCTGGCTTTCCGTCCAACGATGTCGCCGGTACATATAGCCGGTGCCGGCGGTGAAATACTTATTGATACGGTAGTTGAACGTTACGAGGGCGCGCTCGTCGATCGGACGCTTGAGGTCGCGTCCCATCCGAAACCCGCCGCCGAGGTTCAGCGACCACGCGTCGACGCGCTTTCCGCCCTCGTCCCGTTTCGTCAGCGGCACGATAAGCGTCAGATCGCTCCAACCAACATTGTCGGTCGTATCAACGGTCTGGGCGCCGGCGAAAACCGCACACCCAAAGATCAGCAACAGCACCAAAGTTGTTTTTTTCACAGCATTGTCAACGGTTCACGAACCGTAAGAATAAAAGTGGATCCCGTAATAAAGGATGAAGATCATGACGAACGCCAAAAAGTACAGGCCCGTCATGAAGTATGCCTCGGTAAATAGCGATTTATCCGGAAGTACGAGCATATTGCGCGCATCCGTCGGACCGCGTACGATCAGCACCCAAAGGATCGCGACGATCATCAGGTGACCGACGGCGTCGAGGAGTCCGAACTCAAAAACGGCGAGGACGAAGACCGACATGAAGCCGAGCGAGATCAGCCGTCCGACGACCGAAACGGCTCCAAGCAAAATGAACGTCACGAAGAATTCGATAAAACCCGAGACCTTCATGAATACGGGCGGTGTCATTCCCATCGTGACGTGCGGCTTGTCCGCCAAAACCTCGATCGTCCAATGGGAGTACGCGAACTTTTCGACGGCCGCCCAGATCAACGTCAGACCGGTAGCGGCAAAAAGCGTAACGAATCCGGATTTTAGGAGTGATTTGTTCTTCGTCTGCGAAACCGTCAGGAAATAGCCGATCCCGATGAAGATCATATAATCCAACAAATGAAACAGCCCGAAATCGAGTATCGCGGAACCGAATAGCACGAACACACCGATGCCGGTGATGAATACGGTGTGACGCGATATCACCGCAAGTGCCATCACGAGATGCAACCAGGGAACCCACGCGGCGTTGGTCTTCAGCTCCGGTGTCAAATAGAAGCTCTGACCGACGCCGAAGGCCCACCAACAGAAAAGCGCGAGGAAAAAGATCCCGGCCGCCGCGCGCATAATGTAATTCGCGGCGTTGTCGAAAAGTTTCAGCTTTTTGTCGAATTCGGCGAGTATCCCGTTTTCGTAGATGTAACGATCGGCAAGGAAGAATAAATAGCATGCCGCGACCGAGATCAGGAACATTTTGACGAATGTCCCGTCGATGACTTCACCGATCGGAGTCGGCGGTTTTGTCACGTCATAATCGAAAAACCACTTGACGTGCGCGTCGGCAATCGTTGCGGTCACCCCGATCAGCAACCCTAACAGAGGCAAAGAAGTCTTTCTCATGCGGCATCTCCGATCACGCGAACCGCCCGCGATCATCTTTTCCCGTACTTTGTCGTGTGCGGCCAATCAGCGGCCAATGGTGAATTGATCTTGACGTTGATCCCCAAATAATCCCTGAACACGCCCTGCATACCACCGACCTGCGCGATCTCGTTGCGGAGCATGTACTCGCTGCGTCCGGAATGGAGCGTCGGCGTGATGATAAAGAAGACCCGCCCGACGGTCTCCGTCGCCGTCGAAGGACTCTTTTTCGGATCGTTCATGTCGAGAAGATAGTTGCCTTCGTCGAAATCGCGGACATGGCATTGTATGCAGGTCATCCCGCGCTCTTCGAAGATACGTCGGCGCGCATCGCGAAAACCGTTTTCGGCAAATCGGAATCCGCTCGGCACCTCGAAACGGTTCAGCGTCGTGTCGATGTTGCTGCGCGCGATCGAACCGTCGGGCATCTCCATCGGAATGGCGATATTGCCTTTGTCGTCATCGTCGATCAGATGATCCCAGCCCTTGATGAATTCCGCGTTGGCCGGATCCGAGGCGGGCGGCGGCACCGGCCGGAACGCGGTGCCGTCCTTGTTCGGCTTGATGGAAGCCGCGAAGCCGTCGATGAAAGGACTCGTGAACGCGAGCACCTTTTTGCCGTCGCGAACCACGGGAGTTACCTTCATTGCTCCCAATGCCCAGCCATCGCCGTATAGATATTTTCCGTTCGCGTCGTAGGCACTGCCGCCGCCGAGCCTCGAGTTGTGCGGAACGGCCGCGAGGTTGGCGCGCATCATCGGATCGTCCGGATCATTGTACGTTAACACCTGCGCCACGAATTTCTCGAGCGCTTTTCCGTATTCCGCCTTGTTGCCCGCGACGAACGGCTTCATCTTGTCGCCGTCAAAAAACGCGTCGTGGAACATCTTCGCGAACGCGAGGTTGTTCTTCTGCCGCTGGTCCTCGGGACGTCCGGCGTCCTTGCCCCGGGCGATCCGCATGCGCGGCATGAGATACGCCTGCTCGGGAGCGGCGACGTTGAAGAACACGAACCTGAGCTCGAAGAGCTTCTTGTTCATGCGTGGGCGGATGGCAACGATTCGCCAGTGTTCGGCGTTCCACTCGGGATTGAATTTCGGGTCGTCCGGATCGAGCGATGGGTTCTTGTGAATGACCGCGAGCTGCTTCATCGCGTCATGAAAAAGTTGCTTTCCGGTTGTCGGACTGATGCCGTTCCCCGGCTTGATCTGCTTGTCGGCCTCGATCTCGGCGATCCGCTGGAAAAACGTGATGATGTCCCAGCGTTTATTGACCGCCGCGAGCCGTTCCGGATCGATGATCGAAACAAATGCATCAACCTCGAGCGGCGCCTTCGGCATCTCGAGCAATTTCACCTTCTGCTTGACGACGCGGATCGTGAATTCCTTGGTGAACGAGCGCTGCTCTCGTTTCGGGTCGCGCGGGATCTCGGTCACTTTGACGACAAACTTCGCATTTCGCGGCTCGGCCGGGGTCGGCGTCCAATCGACCGTCAGCGTGGCCTGGTTGAACTTCGCCGTCTTCGGCTTTTCGATCAACTCGGTCCGCACCAAATCGCCTTCCGGATCAATGACCTCAATGCCAAAAAACAATCGTTGGCCAAGACCGATCGTCTTGTGGCGCTGCTCCATGATCTCCGGCAGATGATTTTCGTCGGCGACCGGAACTACCGGTGATCGGTCGGCGATCGTCACTGACGATTGCTGGAAAAAATACGCAGCCGCAAACACTACGGTCGCGGCGATGACGAACACTTTGATTGATGACTTAGATACCGATTTCATAACTGTCTTTAGTGACTGGCTATCGCGGGAATATGCCGCCTATTCTGGCAAAAAGTGAAAGTGATTGCAATCAAAACGTTGATAAGAGCGTTTGTCGCGGAGTCGTCGTCGGGTTTGTTACAATCGTCATTCGTCAGATGGAAGAGATCAAAAAGTTCGCCCGCTACTACAAACCGTACAAGCTCTACCTGTTTTTGGGGGTGGCGTTCATTTTCTGCGGGATGCTGTTCGGACTCTACGTTCCGTGGCTAATCGGAAACGCCGTCGACGATCTTCGGATCGGTGTTTATAACGGGACTCTGACGGTTCCGCGCGTCAGTGTGCACGTGATCCTGATCCTCGGAGTCAGCCTGATCAGCGGGAGTTTTCTGTTCTGGCAGCGCAGATTCCTGATCAACACCTCGCGTCACATCGAGTACGACATGCGCCGCGATTTCTACGCCGCGCTCGTCGATCAGCCGCTCGAGTTCTATCACGAAAACCGCGTCGGCGACCTGATGGCCCGCGCGACCAACGATCTTTCGGCGATCCGCCAGATCGTCGGGCCGATGATCCTCTACTCGTTCCAGGCGACCTTCGCGCTGTTCATCGTGCTCCCGATCCTGTTCAGCACGAGCGTCAAACTGACGCTGATGATGCTGATCCCGCTCCCGTTCGTGTCGCTGACGGTGAAATACCTCGGAAACAAGATCCACATGCGCTTTGAGAAGATCCAGGAGTATTTTTCGAGCATCACGGCGCGCGCTCAGGAGAACCTCACCGGCGTTCGCGTGATCCGCGCCTACGCGCAGGAAAACTCCGAGATCGAACGATTCGAAGAACTGAACGAAGAATACGCGAGGCAGAATCTTCAGTTGGTGAAATTCGCCGCCGCGATGCGTCCGATGCTGTTCTTTTTCATCGGATTGGGCTTCGTGATCATCGTTGCGATCGGCGTCCCGATGGCGATCCGCGGCGAGATCACGGCTGGTAATTTCACCGCGTTCATACTTTATCTGCAGCGGATGATCTGGTACCTGATCGCGCTCGGCTATGTCGTCAATCTTTACCAGCGCGGAACCGCGAGTCTAAAACGGTTCAACGCGATCCTTGAAACGATTCCGACGATCCGAGATTCGGAAGACACGCGCGACTTGCCGCCGATCAAAGGCCGCATCGAATTCAGGCATCTGACGTTCGCCTACAACGGAAAACCGGTGCTCAAGGACATCGATCTGACGATCGAGGAAGGCAAGACCGTGGCGTTCGTTGGACGCACCGGCAGCGGCAAATCGACTCTTGTCAGCCTGGTGCCGCGGCTGACAGATGCGCCGGAAGGTTCGATACTGATCGACGGCCGTCCGATACGCGAATACAAGCTCGGGCAATTGCGCCGCGCGATCGGTTTCGTGCCGCAGGAAACGTTCCTCTTCTCGGACACGATCGCCGAGAACATCGCGTTCGGCATTGAGGACGGGCAAAACGGCGGCTCGTCGATCTCGGTCGAAAAGGCGGCGGCCGTCGCCGGGCTTGCGGAGGACATCAAGGGATTTCCGTACCAATACGAACAGCGCGTCGGCGAGCGCGGGATAACGCTTTCGGGCGGACAGAAACAGCGGACGGCGATCGCGCGGGCGGTCATGCGCGACCCGCGGATCCTGATCCTCGACGACTCTTTGTCTGCGGTCGATACTTATACGGAGGAGACGATCCTTCATAACCTGCGCGACATCCGTTCGGGCCGCACGACGCTCGTCGTGTCACACCGTATCTCGACGATCCGCGACGCCGATCTGATCTGCGTCCTTGAAGACGGACGCATCGTCGAACGCGGGACGCACGACGAACTGATCGCTCTCGGCGGCGAATACGCCGATCTTTACGAGCGGCAACTTCTCGAGGAAGAGCTCGAAGCGACGGAATGAAGGCACTTGGGATTTGGGATTTGGGATTTGGGATTGGAGTTTGAACTTTGAATCGGCGGATGAGAAGTCCCGAAGGGACGTCGAAACGATAACCCCGGGTGCGCGAAGCAAACCCGGGGTGGAGCGGGCGCAGGATCCGAGCCCCAAAGGGGCGCAGCGTCTTGATGTGGGCGTCCATTTGCTACGCCCCTCTCGGGGCTTAAGGTTCTTCCCGGGTTGTTCCCCAGGCTTGCTTCGCGCGCCAGGGGTTATCGATCCGGCGCCCCTTGCGGGGCTTTGCCAAAGCACGCGGGGAACAAGCGGGACCTGATTACGATCAAGGACTGGGTTGACTTTAGACTCTCGACTTTTGACTCCCGACTCTTAATGCTATGAAGACTCTAGAAGACCTTTTCAGAACAATTTCGATCGTGTGGGCGGTCCTGCTGCTCTCGCAGTTCATGTTCCTTTTTGTCCTTTCGCAAGCGGCTCCGGACGCGCTGAAATTTGATCCGGCCGCTCCGGTCCTCGGCGAGAACGCCGTTTTCATTATCGCGTTCGCATTCCTTGCGATAGTCAATCTGGTGTTGTCGCACGTGATAAAACGCCGGTCATTCGAGCAGGCTTTGGTCGACAAGAACCCGAAACTTGTGCAAACCGGGATCATCATCGGTTGCGCTTTTTGCGAGGCGGTCTCGATCTTCGGGATGGTCCTCGCGCTCGTTTTCAGTTACCAGTATTTCTTTGTTTGGTTCATTCTCGGGATCGCGGGAATCGTCTCGCACATTCCGCGGCGCAAAGACCTCTACGCCGCCGGCGGAAAATAATTCCGCCGGAAAGAAACCCATTCGGGGCGGTGCGCAACAAAGGGTCATATATCCGCATTTATTTTTGACATCCAGATCACCCAAGGAGAGCGGAGATGCGAAGAGCGTTTGTTTTCACCGCGGTTGTGCTGCTCACGGCCGTCAACTATTTTTCTCAGACACACAACACCAACGCGGCCGTCCGCCGGCAATGAATCCCGCGCACTTTTGCGAAAAAGGAACCCTGGGAACTTTTTCCGCAAGACGGAGTCAAAGTTATCAATCACGGATCAAGGGGGAGATTCCTCGCGTTCTCCCCTCCCGCAATGGAGACAGTCATGCAAAGAATCGTCATCATTTCGTTACTCGTCCTCGTTATTGTTTCGTTCGCGTTCGCCCGACAAACGCCCGAGGGCTCGCTTGAAGCCTCGTCAAAGTCGGGCACGGAGCTCGGCACATGCCCGTTGAAACACACGAAGGTCCGGACCGACATCAGCGGATTTCTTGCGCGCGTCACCGTCGAACAGGAATTCGAGAACTCGTTCAACGAGGCGATCGAGGCGGTTTATGTCTTCCCGCTGTCGGCGAGCGGCGCCGTCGATTCAATGAAGATGACGATCGGGCAGCGCACGATCCGCGGGGTCATGATGAAACGCGAGGACGCCCGCAAGGCGTACGAGGCGGCAAAGAAGGACGGCAAGACGGCGAGCCTTCTCGATCAGGAACGTCCGAACGTCTTCACGCAATCCGTCGCGAACATTCAGCCCGGCGACAGGATCGTCGTCGAGATCAGCTACGTCGAAACGCTCAAGTACGACTCGGGCGCTTACGAATTTGTTTTTCCAATGACAGTGGCGCCGAGGTACGCTCCGGGGACGGTTCCCGACGAAGAGACAACAAAGCCGGTTTTTGCCGTAACGCGTCCCGGCCACGATGTTGAGATCGAGGTCAACCTGAACGCCGGCGTACCTGTTGGTTCGATCACGTCGACCAGTCACGAGATCGAAACGATGCTGCTCGGCGCGAACGGCGGAAAGATCACGCTTCGCGACCAGACAACGATTCCAAACAAGGATTTTGTACTCCGTTATGACGTCTCCGGGAAGGAGATCGAAGAGGCGGTTCAAACACACAAAGGTCCCGACGGAGCGTATTTTTCGCTCGTCCTTCAACCGCCCGACACTTTCGGATATGAAGACATTACGCCCAAGGAGATCGTGTTCGTTCTCGATTCGTCGGGGTCGATGAGCGGATTCCCGATCGAAAAGGCGAAGGAAGCGATCAGACTTTCGCTCGATGGGCTCTATCCGCACGACACCTTCAACATCATCACTTTCGCCGGCGATACCGATGTTCTCTTCCCGGAACCCGTGCCTGCGACGCAGGCGAACCTGGAACTCGCGCGGGACTTTCTCGAAAACGAAGGCGCAGGCGGCGGAACGGAAATGATGAAGGCGATCGAAGCCGCGCTGAAACCGACAGCCTCGCTCGAACATATCCGCATTGTCTGCTTTATGACCGATGGCCTGGTCGACAACGAACGCGAGGTCATCGCCGCAGTGAAGAGGTTCGCCAACGCGCGGGTGTTCAGTTTCGGGATCGGCGAATCGACAAATCGGTTCCTGCTCGACGAAATTGCGAAGGCGGGTCGCGGCGAGTCGATGTTCGTCTCGTTGGGCGACGACGGTTCCGCCGCCGCCCAGAGGCTGTTCGAGCGGGTCCGGTCCCCGCTCTTGACCGACATTTCGATCGACTGGAACGGTTTGCCGGTGACGCAGGTTTATCCGTCCCGGATCGGTGACCTGTTCTCGGCCAAACCGGTCGTTGTTTATGGTCGCTACACGAGGGCAGCTTCGGGAACGATCACGCTCCGCGGCAAATCGAACGGACAGATCTTCGAGCGCAAGATCGACGTGAAGCTTCCCGCATCAGATCCGTCGAACGACGTACTGGCAACGCTATGGGCGCGAACGAGGATCGACGATCTCTGGTCGTCGGGAATGAGATACGATGGCCGGGAAGAGGAATGGAAGCCGGCTTTGACACCCGCAGCCCGCGCCGAGATCGTCCGCCTCGGCCTGAAGCATTCGATCATGACGGAATTCACGTCGTTCGTCGCGATCGATGAACAGATCCGCGGAAACGGTCAAACCAAGACCGTGATCGTGCCGGCGGCTGCTCCTGTGGGAATCGATAAGAGTCAGTTACTCATGAGTTCCCAGTACTCTTCGATAAATGTAAGTCGGTCACGTGGTGGGGGAATCGGCTACGGTAACGGGTCCGGACGCGGTCAAGGAAACGGCAACGGTGATGGATTCGGCAACGGTTCGACCAATATGCCGAAGCTTGTCTCCGGCGGCGTCATCAACGGCAAGGCCCTGAAACTCGTCAAGCCCGCGTTTCCCGCCGCAGCGAGCGCGGTCAGGGCATCCGGGATCGTGACCGTTGAGATAACAATTGACGAAACCGGCGCCGTCACTTCGGCGACCGCGGTTGCCGGACATCCGTTGTTACGCGCGGCGGCTGTCAAAGCTGCGATGGCTTCAAAATTCGGGCCAAGCCTTATCGACGGACAGCCGGTGATCGTCCGCGGGGCGGTCAATTATAACTTCGTTCCTGAGTCCGGCGGCGTGACGACCGATGCGCGCCCGATCGATGCAGCGAGGCGGCTGACGGTCGAGGAATACCGAGAGATCGTCCGCGAGGCTGAAGAACGCGAGGCTGCAAACCGCCGGACCGCTGCCGAAGCCGAAGAACGTCTGAGGGTGGCGAGGAAGTTACATTTTTGGGTCTTCGCGCTTTACGAAAGGATGAAGAAAAAACAGGTCGGGCCGACGCTCAATGAATCGAAATTCGTGCGCGACGGTTTTGCGCGAATTCAATTCAGGATCGCGTCGAATCGCCCCAAAACGCTCGCGACGATCAAAGAGTTGGGATTCGTCAGCGAAGGAACCGAGCGAATGTTCGTCAGCGGACGTATCCCGATTGAACGTCTCGGGGAACTGGTCAAGCTCGAAGCTATCGAACTCGTTTTGCCGTTTCCGTTTGATAATTGAAGCGTGTGACCTGAAACGGTTTTCCGGAATAGCTGATA
>JAKQII010000106.1 GCA_029557535.1 Acidobacteriota bacterium | reverse complement strand
GCGATGACGATGACGTTCGCGACGTTGGTCGTCATCCAGTTCGTCAATGCGTACAACTTCCGTTCGGATCGCCGATCGCTGTTCTCGAGACCGTTCGCCAATCACTGGCTGAACGCGGCGATCGCGTGGGAGTTGTTGCTGCTCGGTCTCGTGATTTATCTTCCGGTGCTGCAGTCGCCGTTCGGGACGTTCGGTCTGACGCTTGACGACTGGCTGATCGTCGCCGCCGCGTCGGCATCGATAATTCCGGTGATCGAGGCTGCAAAGTGGATGGAACGGCGCGGCTGGTTCGGCGCGGTGGAATAGTTGCGAAGGATTTAATACCCGCCGGGTTGCAATGAAATCCTGCGGGACTATGATGGAATCGGACTGTGGCCGGCCCACAGCGGCCCATTGCAGGGAGGATGTCATGAACGATGTTGCTTCCGCCCGCGAATCGGGCGATGCCCGCCGCCATGAGGCAAAGGAGATACTTGCCGAACTTGCCACCGTTCGCTCGGCAATGGTTGCCGGAACGCCGGCTCTCAATCGCTTGTTGAGTCGGGTCCACCCGGGCTATCGCGAGAGCGCACGCAATCTGCTGCAGTACCTGGCACTTCGCCGACACGATATCAGACCGCTTCAAATACGGCTCGCCGCACTCGGGCTATCGTCGCTCGGCCGCGCAGAACCGCATGTGCTCGCAACGGTCGAAACCGTGATCGACGTTCTTAGACAACTCGCCGGACGACGTCCCGGACGGAAACGGTCCGCGCCGAAGCTCGATTTCGCCGAAGGCCGAAAGCTGCTCGACGAGAACACGACGGCGCTTCTCGGCGACGCGACTCCGGGCCGTTCGGTCCGCATCATGGTCACGCTCCCGAGCGAAGCTGCTCACGATTACCTGTTGATCCACAAACTGCTCGAAAACGGGATGGATTGCATGCGGATCAATTGTGCGCACGACGATCCTGAGACCTGGTCCAGCATGATCACCCATCTGCGACGCGCGGAAGAAACGCTTGGTAGGAAAGCGACGGTCGTTATGGACCTCGCCGGCCCCAAGTTGCGGACCGGTCCTGTCGAACCCGGTGCCGCAGTCGTGAAGATCAGGCCGGCGCGCGATGCGTTCGGACGCGTCGTCGCTCCGGCACGAGTTTGGCTAACGAGCGACGCGCGGCCCGAAGCATCACCGTCGTTTGCGGACGCAACTGTTCCCGTACCGGCCGAGTGGCTTGCCGAACTGCGGGTCGGAGATCGGCTCGTTCTGACGGATGTCCGCGGCTCGAAGCGGTCGTTGAAGATCGCCGATTCGTGTGCTGATGGTTGTTGGGCGGAGGCAATAAGGACGATCTATATCGCGCCCGGCACCGTCCTGAAATGCCGCCGCCTCAAGAAGGAGTCTGATGTCGATCCTGCAGTCGAGGTCGGCGTATTTCCGCCCGCGGAAGGCTCGCTGACGCTGCACTCCGGCGACGAGCTTGTCGTGACGCGGGATCTGGTCCCAGGGCGCGCTGCGTCGTACGACAGCGCGGGGCGCGTGCTCACTCCGGCGACGATCGGATGCACGATCGCCGAAGTCTTCGATGACGTCCGATCAGGCGAACCTATCTGGTTCGACGACGGCAAGATAGGCGGCGTTGTCGAACGAATCGACGACGAACGCGTCTCCGTACGGATCACCCGCGCCCGCGTAAACGGCGAGAAGCTGCGCGGCGACAAGGGAATCAATCTCCCGGAAAGCCGTCTCAAGTTGTCGGCGATGACGCCCCAGGACGTGCGCGATCTCGAATTCGTCGCGAAGCACGCCGACGTCGTCGAACTGTCGTTCGCGAATTCCGCGCGTGACGTCGCTTTGCTCCAGAAACACCTCAAGCGCCTCGGTCAATCAGACCTGAAGATCGTGCTCAAGATCGAAACCCGGCGCGGGTTCGAGAACCTGCCCGAAATGCTTCTGACGGCAATGCGGTCACCGTGCTGCGGGGTCATGATCGCGCGCGGCGATCTTGCCGTCGAGTGCGGATTCGAGCGTCTTGCCGAAGTTCAGGAAGAGATCCTCTGGATCTGCGAAGCGGCGCACGTGCCGGTGATCTGGGCGACTCAGGTTCTCGAAAGTCTGGCGAAAGACGGCATGCCGTCGCGGGCCGAGATCACCGACGCGGCGATGGGCGACCGGGCCGAGTGTGTGATGCTCAACAAGGGTCCGCACGTCGTCAGCGCCGTCCGCGTGCTCGATCAGATCCTTCGCCGGATGCAGGCGCATCAAACGAAAAAGCGCGCGATGCTCCGCGAATTGCGACTCGCGCACGTTTTCAGCGAAAGCGAAAAGTCGGCGGCGCGAGCGGCGTCGCAAGGCGGTTCGTGATGAAAGTCCCGGCGGTCCTGTTGATCCATGTTTCGCAAACCGTGGTGGCGGGACAGGCTCGGTTCAAAAATGAAATTGGTAAGATTTGGGCGTTTTCGTCCGTCTGACCGACCGGACCATGTTCGAATCGTATGTTCAAAACCTGGTTCTCGCATTGCTGCTGGGCGCGGCTATCGGGTTGGAGCGCCAGAGTTCGGGGCATCTTTCCGATTCCGGGATCAGGACTTTCTCTTTGATCGGTCTGCTCGGCTGCATCGCGTCCATCTTCTACGTCGCCGGTTACCCGCTGGTATTCGCATTCGCGACCGGCGCGTTCGTCATCCTTCTTTCGATCCACTACGTTTTCGTCTCACGAAAAACCGAGGACTTGGGATTTACAACTGAGATCGCGATCGTTCTGACCTATTTGATCGGAGCGTGCCTGGGAACCGGAATTCTCCCGCTGAACGTGATCGTCGCGGTCGCGGTCGTCATCATCGTCATCCTTTCTCTAAAAGGCCGTTCGGAAAAACTCATCGCGGCCGTCAGCCGAGGTGAGATCGAGTCGTTCATCAGCTTTGCGATCCTCGCTCTCGTGATATTGCCGTTCCTCTCGAATACGACATACACGCTTGCCGATTTTCCGGCGGTCCGCAATACGCTTGCGGAACTGAGCATCGATGCGGAGACGTTCGATACGCTCGAGTTGATCAATCCGCAGCGACTCTGGTTCATCGTCGTTCTCATCACCGGCATCGATCTTCTCGGTTATATCCTCGGCCGTGCTTTCGGAAAGAAGCGCGGATTTGCGCTCTCGAGCTTTGTCGGCGGATTCGTTTCGTCGACGGTGACAACGCAGTCGCTGGCGCAGAAGAGCGTCACTGATGCGAACGGCAACGCCCTTGTCGGAGCGGCGGTCCTCGCGAATCTCGCGAGCTTCTTCCAGATGTTTCTTTTGATCGGGCCGTTGAACCGGCATTGGCTGATCGCGGTCCTGCCGACGCTTTTGATAATGATCGCAAGCGGTACCGCGATCAGCTTCTATTTCTTTCGCTTTCGGAAGGACGAAGAGCCTCAGGATTCCGACAAAGACGGGATCGTTGAAAAGCCAATATTTTCGATCATACCGGCGCTCAAGTTCGGCGCGTTGATCCTCATCGTCAAACTTCTCACGAACATCAGTCTCATACTTTTCGGAAAGACCGGATTCGTCGTGGGGGCAGTCATTGCGTCATTCGCGGGCGTCGACGCGATACTCATCAACCTGGCCGTGATGGCGGGAGGAAAAGTGACCTTTGATTTTGCCTTGTTCACGTTCATTCTGGTCAACGCGACAAACCTGCTGGCCAAGACCTTGTACTGTTATCTTCAAGGAAGCAAACCGTTCACGGTCAAGTTTGGGATCTCAATGCTGATCATCATCGGCGCAAGCTTCCTCGGATTCCTTTTCGTCTGAGACCTACTCGTACCATTCCTCGTGCAGCGACCACTGTTGACAGCGGTGGCAGGTCGTCCATTTCCACTGGTGCCGGCAGCCGGGACAGCGCCCGCGCGTTTCGAACGTGTTCCATGAGGTCCCGCAGCCGTCCATGTAGTTTTCGGGTTGAGGGCACGACGAGCAATACCAAAGGCTCGATCTGGACGGGCGCCAACCGCACCGTGGACAGCGGATTCGCTTAAAGGGATCTTCCGATTCAGAATCGGTTTCGCGATGTTTCTTGAGTAGTTCGTCCGTGTCCTGCGTCTTCTTGAAGAGGATCGGAATGGTCGCCTCGTGCATTACCTAACGTTTCGGGACGTTCTCGCCAATGGTCCAGACAACGACCGAACTTGAAAGTCCGAGACCGGAGAGCCGACCGGCCATCATCACCATCATTTCGCCCGGTTCGACGACCTTTGCCCTGAGCAGCGTCGCCTCGCCGTCCGAAAGCATTTCTTCGGTCGTCGACGCCATATCGTGCAACAGCGGCTCGACGCCCCAGATCAGCGAAAGCTGGTTGTAAACCTCGCGCGTGTTCGTGAGAGCATAGGTCGAAAGGCTCGAGCGGATCGCCGATAACCTGCGCGCCATCAGTCCGGATTCGGTGAAGACGGCAACCTTTTCCGTGCCGATCTCCTGTGCGCAGATCGCGGCCGCCTTGCAGAGCGCCTGCGACGTTCGTCCGGTCGGCTTGTCAGAGAACCTGATGGGTCTGATCAGCCGCGTGTTCTTGACCGATTCGGATGTCGAAATGATGCGTTCCATCGTCTCGACCGACTCGACCGGAAACTTTCCGGAAGCGGTTTCGGCCGATAGCATGACCGCATCCGTTCCGTCCCAAACGGCGTTTGCGACGTCCGATGCTTCGGCGCGCGTCGGCCGCGGGCTATCCACCATCGACTGGAGCATCTGCGTCGCTGTGATCACGAACTTGTCTGCCTTGACCGCCTTTTCAATGATCCGTTTCTGATAAACGGGAACGAGTTCGGCGCTGGTTTCGACACCGAGGTCACCGCGCGCGACCATCAGTCCGTCGGTCTCCTCGATGATCTCGTCGAGATTCTCGATCGCCTCTGCCTTCTCGATCTTGGCGACGAGCATCGGACGTCCCGATACCCGAGTGTTCAATTGCTTGATCATCTCGCGGACCTCGCGGCAGTCATTTCCTTCGCGGACAAACGAAAGCGCGATGTAATCGACGTCCTGCGTCATCGCCCACTCGAGATCACGCCTGTCCTTTTCGGTCAGACTCGGGATCGGGAGTTTGGTATTTGGGAGATTGATCCCCTTGCGTTCGGAAAGCACTCCGCCATCGACAACCTCAGTCACGACATCGGTTTCGGTCACGGCGTTGACCTTAAGCTCAATTGCTCCGTCGTCGAGCAGGATCTTGTCGCCGGGGCGGACAAGCTTTGGGATCTCCTTGTAGTTCGTCGAGACCTCTTTCGCCGATCCTTCGATCTCGCGCGACGTCAGCACGAACTGGGCACAGCGTTCCAAGACAACCGGACGCGCTTCATGGAGCACACCCGTCCGGATCTTAGGTCCCGAGAGATCGACCAGGATCGAAAGCGGACGGCCAAGTTTCTGCGCGACCTCGCGCGCGATCCTGATTCGTTCGGCGTGTTCGTCCGTCTTGCCGTGCGACATATTGATGCGGACCGCGTTCAGCCCGGCCTCGATCATCCGTTCGATGATCTCGGGTGAACTCGATGCCGGTCCGAGTGTCGCCAGTGTTTTTGCTCTGCCCATAATCTGGAATCAAAAAGAGATGTTAAGCCTTTGCCGCCGATTTTCCAAAATCGAGAACCGTTAGTTGATAATTGAGAGTTGAGAGTTGAGATCTTAGTTGATTGTCGCTCTGGTAGTTTTCAGGGAACTCACCAGAATCTTCTGAAGTTCTTCGCAATCGGCGATGATCGAATCGAACATTTCATCTCCGAGGTAGTCTCCGTCCTTCAGTAAACGCAACCAGAAATGCGTCTTGTAAGCGTTCTTGTTCGCCGACGAAAGTGACTTGGCGAAGTCGTCGCGATCATTGGCCTGTTGGGCCTCTTCGACGAATGCGGCGATATTTGTTCCGGTATACAGCACCTGCTTCGAGATGATGTACTCGTCTCTTCTTTCGTTAAGATACTTGCAAAGCCGGATGATCCGTAAGGCAAAATTGTAGGATTTTTCAAGTGTGATGTTTTTCCTCATGAGGTTCTCCTTCTTCAACTTTCAACTCTCAATTATCAACTAACAGTTCCCGCCGCTTTTTGAGATAACTTGCCACAGTTTCGACGAAGGTCGAGTGAGACCAGGTGAGCGGCGAAACTGAAACCGGATCACCGTTGAGCGGATTGATCTGTTCGGCGAGGACGCCGGACGGAAGCGCGCGATTTGCGGTCCATTCGAGCAGTTCGAGCGCACCCGAGAGGTCTTCGGTGGTTTTTGCGACGGCGATCCGGTAGGCCGCAAGCCAGAGCGTGCAGATGAACCACGGATTTCCGGTCGTGTCGTTCGTGATCCGCATGTAGCCGTCGTATTCGAAACGCGCAACGCCGCCGATTTCCGTCGGAACCCAAAGGCGATCCTCGATCGCGCGCATCGTCGCGGTCACTTTCGGATCGTCGATGTCGAAAGCTCCGAAATAAAAGACCGCGAACAGTTCGGCGCCGACGGTGGCGTCGGCCTTGAAGTTGACGTCGTCATTGGTTTCGAGCGATCGCAGGAATCGTCCGAGCTCGGCGCTCCAGAGATGTTCCTTCATTCCGGCAACGACCTCGTCGGCAGCGCGGTCATAATGAGCCGCGCGGTCGCGTTCACCGAAAAGTTCGGCAAAGTTGGCCGCCGCCCGAAGTCCGCCGACGACCGTCGCGCAGGTGAATGTATGGATGCCGCGCCGGTCCTCCCAGAGATTCCAGCTCGGCAGCGGCAGTCCCGTGTCCGGATCGCGGAATTGATTCAGAAAGTCAGCGCACCTGACGATCAGTTTTTGGTAAAGCTGGTGCGCGTATTCGATCTCGCGGTATTGATCGTAGTGCTGCCACATCTCCCAAAGCACGAGCGCCGTCTCGTCTTCCTGAATCGGGATCAAACGGCGCCGCGCCCACGCGTCCCAACTTGCATGCCAGCCCGAAGCGACCGTGCCGTCGGCATTGTATTTCTGCAGAAAATACCCATCCTCGTGGACGATGTGGGCACAGAACCTCAGAAAATTTCGAGTCAGCGAAGGATAACCGGCGGTATCGAGCGCGTTCGCGACGAAGGCTCCGTCGCGGGTCCAGAGATAGCTGTAATGATCGGTTGCACGCTCGGCGACGTCCGAGTCATTCGCGGCGAGGATCGATCCGCTGTTGTCGATCTGGGTTTTGACGATCAGCAGCGAGCGTTTGTAGAGTTCGACGATCTCAGGACTGAGATCGTCGAATTCGATGTCGTTCTTGTTTACCCAGGCGCGCCAAAAATTCTCGGTGTAGTTCAAAAGGCCGCGCGGGGTCTGGGCGCGGACATACTCGTTCATCCGCCAGACTTCGTCATGCGATTCGCCGGCGGCGATCCAGTAATAGAATTCGGCCGACGCCTGCGCCCGCAGATCGAAATCAAACTGGACGGTCGAATCGACGGAGCCTTCGGTGATCGCACCGCCGTGCAGTTCGCCGTCCTCGGCGTCGCGCCACGTTCCTTCGTGTTCACGGAACGCCTTGCGCCCGGTCGTGAAACGATCGAACTGCGGGCTCGAATTGATCAGAAAGTAACGGTTTTTTTTGTAGTGGATCAGGGCGTGGCTTTCGGGATCGTAAAATGCCGTATCGCCGATCTTGTTCTCAGAGATCCTGAAATCGTGATGAAGAAAAACGCGGATGTCGCGACGCACGTCGAGCAGGTTGCTGACGCGGACGCGCCGCAAAAATATGTTCTCATGGCTCGCGACGGTGTCGTTGCAGACGATCTCGATGCCGAGTTCCTCATTGATCAGCCGGACATCCGTGACGAGCGTTTCCTTGAGATACTTCAGCTTACGTTTCCAACCGTCGTCGAAGACCCACGAAAATTTGTCGTCGACCCAAACGCCGAATCGGAACGGATACCCCTCGGTGTGGTTTTCCTGGCCGACGTGCGGAAAATAGATGTCTCGGATCTGGTACTTGTCGTCGAAGGTGACGAGCAATGAGCCGTTTCCGACCGGAATATCTCGCATGATCTGTTGATGCCCGAGTTAATTTTCTTCGCCGGGAATCGCTCCGAGCTGCTGCATCAATCCGAGATCGTCCGAGTAGTCGATCTCCTCGACGACCAAACCATCGGCGATCTTCGCGATCGTGATGCCGGTGAACGTGATCTTCCGGTTCGTCGCCTTGATCGCTCCGAAATCGCCGGTGTTCTCGCCCGTGAAAGTCCAGCGTTTGACGACGCGGTCGTCTTTTCCGAAAACCTCGTCGATGCGGAATTCCGGCTTCGAGAATGCCTTCAGGATCGTAAGCCAATACTTCTTGACCTCCTCACGCCCCTTGATCTCGGCCGACGGCGTTTTCAAAACTACGTTCTCGGCGAATTTCGTGTCGAGCAGCTGGGTCTGGCCTTTGTTGATGATGTCTTCCCAAAGCTTCGCGTAATTTCGGGCGTTCTCCGCAGCCTGATCGGCGGCCATCTTTTCGGTGCTCGGAGTCTTTTGCGTGAACGGGGCTTCCGTATTCGAATTGTTCGCGTTGCTTTGGGTTTTCTGCCCGCAGGCGGCGGCCAGCGCGGCCAAAAGCAGGACTAACGGTAACGATTTCTTCATATTTGATTATTGATTGACTGCCCGTTCAATGACCTTGTCGAGCTCCTTTTCGATCTCCGGAGTGAACCCGATGATCTTGCGCACGAACTTGCCGTCCTTGCCGAAGATCGCCGTCTGCGGAATATCGTCGCGGTCGGCGAAAACAAAGCGCGACAATTCGCTTTCCGGCGTGCCGAGCGGATAGTCGATCTTCAGTTTCTCGACGAACGCCGGGATCGCGGGAAAGTCGTCCGCGCCGCCGACGTGCAGACCGACGACCTGAACCGAATCCGGATATTTCTCCTCGATCCTTTTCAGGTGCGGGATCAGCTCAAGGCACGGACCGCAGTAGGTCGCCCAAAAATCGAGGACCACCACCTTTCCTTGCAGGCTCTTGAGCTTTTGCTCGGCGCCCATATTACCCGTCTTGCCGTCGAATAGCGTCCACGTCATTTCTTCAAGGGGTTTCGTCGGAGGCAAAACCGGTGCGTCCGCCGTCGGCCGCTCGTTTATCGAGACCGGCTTATTGCCGATCGCAACCGGTTTCGCTGCCGGACGGCACGAAAGGCCGAGCGCGACCGCGGTAAGAACAATAATGCTCGCCCAGATTCTCATGCAAAAATTCTACACAATCCAACGCGAAAACCCGAAGCGGGGCAATACGTAAAACTCATAGCTGATTCGCGGGCCGTTGTGCTAAATTTTCAGTATGGCGGAGATTCCGGAAAGCGATCTTGAAGGCGAAGTCCTGACAAAGAAGAAGACCCGCGTCGATAAGCCGAAGTTGTTCAAGGTCATCCTGCACAACGACGACTTCACGACGATGGAGTTCGTCGTTTTCGTGTTGATGCACGTCTTTCTACGGTCGGAATCCGAGGCCTTTTCGATCATGATGAAGGTTCACAATGAGGGGTACGGGATCGCCGGCATTTACTCATACGAGGTGGCGACCATGAAATCGGACAAGGCGGTCAACCTTGCCCGGGCACGGCAATACCCGCTTTTGTGCACGGTCGAAGAAGAGTAGTATTTGTATTGAGTCCCGCCTTCGGGCGGGTTTGGAGTTCTGCCCTTGAGCGGCGCGCAATTGAAGTATGTTGACTAGGGAATTGGAAGAAACACTCGGGTTGGCGGTCGATGAGGCGGTGAAACGCAAGCACGAATACGTCACGCTTGAGCATCTGCTTTTCGCGTTGCTCGACGACGGCACGGCGCGTGACGTGCTGCACAGTTGCGGTGCGAAACTCGCGGAGATCGCCGAGTTGCTCGAGGACTATTTCGGAGAGGTGCTGGAAAAGGTCCCGGAGAGCGTCCACGTCATGCCGGAATTGACGTCGACTTTTCAGAACACGATCCAGTTCGCGATCCTGCAGGCCGAAGGCAGCGGGCAGAAGAACGTCGACGGCGCGAACATTCTCGCCGCGATCTATCAGGCCGAGCAGTCCTACGCGGTCTATCTTCTCCTTCAGCAAGGAATTACGCGGCTCGACGTGCTGAACTATATCTCTCACGGAATAACGAAGATCAACGAAGGCATAGAGTTCGGGAATTCGGAATCCGAAGACGAAGAGTTCGCCGAAGAGCGCGCCGGGCGGCCGAAGCGGATGAAGCCGCTCGAGGCGTACACCGAAGAACTCGTGGCGCTTGCGAAGGAAGGGAAGATCGATCCGATCATCGGCCGCCAGCCGGAGATCGAGCGCACGATCCAGGTTCTTTGCCGCCGCAAGAAGAACAACCCGCTTTATGTCGGCGAACCCGGCGTCGGCAAAACGGCGCTGGCCGAAGGGCTCGCGCTCAAGATCGCGAACGGTGAGGTGCCCGACGAGATCGCGGACGCAAAAGTCTATCAACTGGATATGGGCGCCGTTCTCGCCGGAACGCGTTACCGCGGCGACTTTGAGGAACGCTTCAAGTCGATCATCGTCGATCTCAAGAAAGAGAAAAAGGCGATCCTTTTCATCGACGAGATCCACACGATCGTCGGTGCCGGCGCCGTTTCGGGCGGCGTGATGGACGCGTCGAACATCCTCAAACCGGCGCTTGCGAACGGCGAACTGCGCTGCATCGGATCGACGACTTTCGCGGAATACAAAGCCGCCTTTGATCGCGATCGCGCACTTGCGCGGCGCTTCCAGAAGATCGAGATCAACGAGCCGACCGTTGCCGAGACCGTTGATATTCTCAAGGGCCTCAAGAAGTTTTACGAGGAGCACCACGGTATCAGGTATACGGAGGAATCGCTCGAGATCGCCGCCGAACTCGCCGGCAAATATCTGAACGACAGGTTCCTGCCCGACAAAGCGATCGACGTCATCGATGAGGTCGGTGCGGCGATGAAATTGCTGCCTCTCGAATCGCGGCCAACGAAGGTCACGGTCCAGATGGTCGAGAACACGATCGCACGGATGGCGAAGATCCCGCCGAAAACCGTCGTTGCGGAC
>JAKQII010000105.1 GCA_029557535.1 Acidobacteriota bacterium | reverse complement strand
TGTTTGGCGGAATATCGTGCCGCAGGCCGGAAGCTGCTACTTGTCACCGGGGCGAACGAGCGCAATGCCGATCGCATCGCGCAACATCTCGGCATCTTCGATCAGGTCATTTCGGGCGACCGGCACGCGCGGATGACCGGTCGCCAAAAGCGCGACCGGCTCGTGAACGACTTTGGTACGACCGGTTTCGACTACATCGGCAACTCCCGCGCCGACTTGCCCGTCTGGCGCGCCGCCCGCTCGGCGTTGCTCGTCAATTGCCCCCCACCGATCGCGCGCCAAGCGCGTGAGGGAAACAACGTCGTGCGCGAATTCTACGATCGCCCCGCCGTCTTGCCGACGTGGATGCGCATGTTGCCGATTTCCGAGTGGCTCGCCAATATGCTCGTGTTCGTGCCGCTTGCGTTCGTCCCCCATGTCGATGCGGAGCATCTCGGCCGTGCGTGTCTAGCGGTTCTCAGCCTAAACTGCATCGTGGTTGCGATCGGCATCGCTGCGGAACTCTTGTCGCTCGCCTCCCATCGTCGCGACGAGCGGCGCCGCGCACGCCCGTTCGCGGCCGGGCATTTGGATCTCTCTCATGGTCTAGTAGCCGTGTTTGTCGCCTGCTTGCTCGGAATCGGTTTGGCGGCCCTAGTCGGAAGGCCCGTCGTTGCGGCCGTCGCGGTCGTCACCGCGCTCTCGGCGATCGCTCGTTACCTGGCGGAGCGTGCCCGCGTTTTCGAAATGGCGGCGGGGACGGCGGCGAATGTCGCTCGCGTCGTAACCGGAGCGATCGCCTGCGATGTCGTCGTCTCGAAGCCGTTGGCGATCGTCGCCATGGTCGCCGGCATGGCGGCGTCGATCATAGGTGCGGTCGTCGCGCGGCGATCGGGTCACTAACTCGATCTTGCCGAGTTCGGCGTGAGGCGGCCAAGCAACATCTCAACAGGCGGCGTCATTTTCGCCGTCGTCGTTGATGCGCGAGCAGTAGCAGGGCGATGACCACGATCATCCCCGCCAATAGCAATTCGTTTTGGAAGATCCAAACGGCGGCCAAGCACACGTGATCAGACATCGTTCGCGCCTTGGGTTAAGCAGAGCGACCGATTTTCGCCACGAATTCCGCGCAGGTCTGACATACGTATGTCAGTCTACCTTCGCAAAATCTCCACGCCTCGAACGTCCGGGCAAAAACGATTCGCGCAGTGCGAAAGGCCGGCGTTCGGGCCTCCGGAGATCTCGATTATGGACGAGTTGACGCGTCGAGGGGCCATGATCGGCGGGATTGCGGCGGGACTCGCGGCTGCGGCCGGTGTGCCCGCGGCCGGCGCCGAGGAATCGAAAAGGCGGCCGGCGCGGGGCGGCGGTCGGCCTGATGCCTCCGCAACGGATTTTCTCGGCATTCAGTTGCAAGACATCGATATCGATTTGAACGGGATTCAGTACAAAATCCCGTCGATCCCGATCTTTCCGATCCCAATCGCCCGATTGTCGGAAGAGATCGTCAAAGTCATCGTCTTG
>JAKQII010000086.1 GCA_029557535.1 Acidobacteriota bacterium | reverse complement strand
GGAATCTGGAATGACTTGTCCTGGAATCTGGAATGACTTGTCCTGGAATCTGGAATGACTTGTCCTGGAATCTGGAATGACTTGTCCTGGAATCTGGAATGACTTGTCCTGGAATCTGCAATGACTTGTCCTGGAATCTGGAATGACTTGTCCTGGAATCTGGAATGACTTGTCCTGGAATCTGGAATGACGAAGTAATGAACCAATCACGAGAGGAGTATTTGGGTCTCGAACTGTCCGTATTCTTAAGACGGCAGGCTTGGAAGGTTTGGACGTGGGCACTTGTCGTGTCGCTTCTTTGGGTCGCGCTGGTCCTTCTGCCTCCGATTGCGGAATTCCTCGATCTAGATTCACTCGGCGCCGGCCTGTATCATGGTTTTTCGTATATTTGTCACCAGATGGACGACCGATCATTTCACTTGCTGGGGCACAAATTCGGCGTTTGCTCGCGATGTTTCGGCGTCTATCTCGGTCTCCTGGCCGGTTTTGTCGTTTATCCGTTCCTTCGTCCCGTCGACGTCATTGAACCGTTCCCCCGATTTTGGCTGTTCGGCGCGATGATCCCGATCGGCATCGACTGGTTGCTGACGATCTTCGGTATTTGGGAAAACACCTTTACCTCGCGCTTTGTCACCGGCCTGATCCTCGGCATCGCATGCGCCGTTTTCATCGTCCCGGCCCTCGTTGAGATCTTCAGATTGTCAACACTTCCGAAAATGCAAAAAAGGCCGTCTGAATGACGGCCCTCTTCATTTATCCGGTTGTTCTGTTACTAACTTGGATAAGCGTGTTGGCAACGAACCGCTGGGATTCGTCCCTCGATAGTAAGCGTCATTATATTTACTCATGAATTCCAATGCAAACTTGTTGAGCGATTTGCCGGGAACTAAATGTCCGCAAATCTAGTACTTACAAGTTGAGGGCCGGAAATTCCGGTTTCACGGATATGTGGTCGGCCGAAAATTATTGACTAATCGCGCTCGGAATAGGAGAATAATTCGTACTTCCGACCAAATAAACACGATGCGTTTGAGTGAAGAAACTGCTGTACAAAAAGCGAAAGAGGATCTTTCGAAACGGCTCGGCGTGAGCTTGTCGGACGTTCGGACCGTTTCCGTGGCGAAAACCGATTTCCCGGACATGTCGCTTGGCGCGGCGGCTTCGGGAGAGATTTCAGCGCAAATGATCGCCACCGGCTGGATTATCAGACTTGCGGTCGCCGGAAAAGGGTACGAATACCGCGCGGACAAGTCGCATTTGCGTCTGGTCGGCTTCGACGGCAGAAATTACGTAATCAGCTGAATTGACGGCGCACGGTTCCCAAAACTGCGGGAAATCGTCGCGCCGACGTTGTTTGGAGTTGAAACAATGAACCGAAATAACATTTGGATACACCTTTGTCTTGCCGTGCTGCTCATCACGATGGCGGCCGTTTGGGGGCAGATCCGACGCTGGGAGTCGGCGTACCCCAAGGATCGATCAGCCGACCGGCCGAAGCAAACGAAACCGATATCGGTCAAGCGTTCAGTCGAGGACCGTGAGCCCGAGGTTTTCGTCAAATTCAAGTCGGGCGTAACGGGCGACCAGATCCGCAAGCTGGCGATGAAGAACAACGACAGTGTCGAGGACGCGATCGAGGCAGTCAGCGGACTCTATTCGATCGACGATCTCGATAACGCCGACGCGACGGCAGTCGCGGAACAATATGCCTCGATGCGTGATCTCGTCGTCTACGCCGAACCGAACTTCAAGGTCCAGCTCGATCCGAAGGAATCCGCGAAAGCCGTGCAGCCGTACGATCCGACCGAACCCGTCGACGGCAAAACGCCGAACGATCCTTACTTCAATGAACAGTGGGCACTGCATAATTCCGGACAGGAAGGCGGCAAGGCGAATGCCGACCTTTCCGCGATCCGTGCCTGGTCGAGGACGACAGGCAGCAGCAAGGTCGTGATCGCGGTTCTTGATACGGGAGTCGATTACACGCATAAGGACCTCGCGCCGAATATGTGGTTCAGACCCGACAACGTCCCGCAGTACAAGGACGACGACCTCGGCATCGTTAATGACGGCCATGGGTTCAACGCCGTCGACAACATGAACGATCCGATGGACGAAAACGGGCACGGCACGCACTGCGCGGGGATCATTGGCGCCAAAGGCGATAACGACGAGGGAATCGCCGGAATCAACTAGAAAGTCGAAATCATGCCACTCAAATTCCTCGAACGTGACGGGTTCGGCACTACAAAAGACGCGATCGAAGCGATCAACTACGCCGTCGATCGCAAACGGAACGGCGTCAACATCAGGATCATCAGCGCCAGCTGGGGCTCGACGCAGTATTCAAAGGCATTGGAAGACGCGATCCGCGCCGCCGGCGAGGCCGGTATTCTCTTCGTGGCCGCGGCCGGGAACAACAGCACCGACAATGACCGGTCGCCGCATTACCCGTCGAACTACGATCTGCCTAACGTGATCAGCGTGGCGGCGCTGGACCGAACCGACAGTCTCGCGAACTTTTCGAACTACGGAGCGAAGACCGTGCACGTTGCGGCACCGGGACGCGAGATCCTCTCGACCTGGCTCAACGACGATTACCGCGATGCTTCCGGAACGTCGATGGCGACGCCGTATGTGTCCGGGACCGCGGCCCTGATCCTCGCCGCCGATCCGAATCTTACCGTCACGAAGCTCAAAGAACGGCTGTTGAATTCGGTTGATAAGATCACGTCGCTCGACGGAAAAGTGGCGAGCGGCGGTCGAATTAACGCCGCGAAGGCGCTTGGGCTTTAGAAGCGATCGAGCTGGCTATTTGAGGGCGGTCTTCGGGCCGCCTTTTTCGTTGGAGCGAGTGACCATTTGGAGCATCCGCTTACGAACTGGTACGCCCTGATTCATGCACTGTTTCCGTCACGAAGTCGTAAGTGATTGATTTTATTACGTTTCCATGTCTGATTCAGGATTTGGCACGCCCTTTGCTCTTACACTGCACGGAGGCAAAAGCAGTCTTGCCGACAAGGTTAATGATTGAGCATTGCCACAATTTTCAGATGAAAGGAGAAACCAGAATGAACCGAATCAAATCAATTATTGCGCTGTTTGCTTTCTCGTTGCTTGTCCTAGGTCTGCCGACGCTTGCTTCCGCCCAATGGCGCGACCGTGATCGCAACGATGACGATTATCGGACCAATCGCCGCGACGACCGCAACCGGAACGGCCAGTGGGGCAACAACCAGGGGTACAACCGTAACTTGAACGCGACGATCAAGAACCTGAAGAACAACGCGAGGGAATTCGCCCGACGCCTCGATCGCGAACTTGATCGCAGCCGTTACGACGATCGCCGCCAGGAAGATCAGCTGAACAATCTCGCGCGTCAGTTCGAAAGCGCAACGCGCAGACTCGACAGCTCGTACGACAACCAGCGCGACTACAACAGAAGCCAGGACGAGGCGAACCGTGTGCTTCAGCTCGGCAATCAGCTTGAGAACGCGATGTATCGCATCCGTTTGAACGGTAACGTGCAGAACGACTGGAATCGGATCCGTCAGGACTTGAACACGCTTTCGAATGCATACGGTTATAACAACAACAACCGGAACAACCGCAATCGGAACACCAACAGTCGATTCCCGTGGCCCTTCTAACGGCCGAACAGGATTGAGCCCGGCTTGATAAACCAGCCCTTCCGAAACCAATACGAGTCGAGCTCAAACGAAAAGCCCGGAATCAGCCCCGGGCTTTTTCTTTTGTCCCAACTGCCGTTTTTCCTAGTTTTGATTTAAGTTATCAGCATGCCGCTTTATTTGGTCGCGACGCCGATCGGCAACCTGAACGACATCTCCGCCCGAGCGCTTGACACGCTGCGCGCCGTAGATCTGATCGCGTGCGAAGACACAAGGCACACACTCAAGCTCCTGAATCACTTCGGAATAAAGAACAGGCTCGTCAGCTATCACGAACACAACGAAACCGAACGATCGACGGAGCTACTCGAAGAACTGAAAGACGGAAGATCGGTTGCCGTGGTCACCGATGCGGGCACCCCGGGGATCAACGATCCCGGTTTCCGGATCGTCGAGCTTGCGCGAAACGCCGGGGTCGACATCTATCCCGTTCCCGGTCCCGTCGCGTTTGTCTCGGCGGTTGTTGCCTCTGGTCTACCTACCGACGCCATCTTCTTCGGCGGATTTCTGCCATCCAGAGGAACAGAACGCCGAAAGCGATTAGAGGAAACAGGATCGGTTCCGGCCACGCTGGTCTTCTACGAGAGTCCGCACCGAATCGCGAAGTCGCTTGCTGATTGTGTGGAAATACTCGGCGACCGGCGCGCGTGCGTCGCGCGAGAGATCACCAAACTCCACGAGGAATACGCCTGCGGACGGCTCGTCGAACTTGCGGCCAGATTCGGGTCGGGAACAAAAGGCGAGATCGTGCTCGTCATCGAACGCGAATCCGACGAAAACACGGTTTCAGGATTGGGGAACGTGTCGCTCGAAGCAAGGATCCGGCAGCTCGAATCGGAAGGATTCGATCCGAGGTCGGCGCTAAAGAAAGCGGCGAAAGAATTCGGGATGAGCAAGCCGGAGGCATACCGGAGACTGCTTCAAAGTAAAAGTGAAAAAGGGGGAAAGTGAAAAGGGGGAAAAGGGAAAAAGGGAAAAAGTGAAAGAGGGGAAAAGGGGAAAAGGGGAAAAGGGGAAAAGTGAAAAAGGGGAAAAGTGAAAAGGGGGAAAGTGAAAGAAGGGAAAAGGGGGAAAGGGGGAAGGTGTAAAGAGGGGAAACTGAAATGTAATGTAATGTAATGTGACAGGCGTTACTCCTTCAGGTGGCCTGTCGGGTGGTGTCACATATTTTGTGTAAATAACCTTTTCCCGTTTTTCACATTTTCACTTTTCCCCTTTTCACTTTTCCCCTTTTTCACCATTTCCCCGTTTCACTTTTCATCGCTGCGTCAGTTCAGGCGGCAGTTGCTTGTCGACGGCCGGCCGGACCTTCAGATCGGCCAGTTCCCACATTGTCAGGAAGATCGTCCGTGTGACCTTCTGCATCTTCATGTAGTCGATCTTGTCGGGCGTGTCTGACGGCTGATGATAATCCTCGTGAACACCGTCGAACCAGAACACGACCGGGATGCCGTTGACCGCGTAGTTGAAGTGGTCCGAACGGAAGAAGAAGCGGTTCTTGTCTTTCGGATCGTCGTATTTGTAGTTGTACGCCAACTTCAAATAGCCGTCATTGGTCCCCTTCGTGATCGCGCCGAGCGTCGAGCTCATCATCTCCGATCCGATCACATAGATCTCGTCGGCCTTTGAGAGCTCCTCGTTGCAGGGGCGTCCCGGCTGATCGCATTTGATGATCTTGTTCGGATCGAGACTGCGGCCGATCATGTCGATGTTGAGCTGCGTGATGACCTTTTTGATGTCGACGGTCGGAAACTTGTTGAAGTAGTCGCTGCCCCAAAGTCCCTTTTCCTCGCCGCAGTGCCAGACGAACAGAATAGAGCGTTTCGGTCGTTGCGAGGCTTTCGCGAGCGCTTCGGCGATCGAAAGAACCGCCACCGTTCCCGAACCATCATCGTCGGCGCCGTTCCAGATCTTGTCATCGCCGCGAGCGTTCGGGTTTGTGCCGACGTGGTCGTAATGCGCGCCGATGGCCACGAATTCGTTCTTCAAGACCGGATCCGAACCTTCCCAAACGGCAACGACATTCTGGGTGTTCAGGATTTCAGCCTTGCTCTTCGCGCTGACCGAGCCCGTTTTTCCGAGATCACCGGCAGCGGCTTTCGCCGGATCTCCGCCCAGGAGCGCGTCCCTGACCTTCGGTCCGACGAGCATCACCGGCAAATCGGCATTATCGCCTTGCCGACGATTCCCGAGTTTGTCCGGAAATGTCGCGCCGCGGCCAAGGAAGTTCTTCAGCTGATCCCAAAAGGCGAGGATCTGATCGGGGGCGACCACGATCACGCCGGCCGCACCCTTCCTGGCAGCGTTTGCAATCGGATCGGCCCATTCGGTCCCGCGTCCTTCAGCCTTCAACTCGGACTGCGCGACACCCTGCGGCGGCGGAATCATGAATTGCTGCGAAAAACCCGGACCGGCGACGACGACGATCTTGCCCTTCACATCGAGACCCGCAAGGGCATCGATGTTCTTCGATTTGACCATCCAGCCGTCCTTACCGAATACCAGCGGACGATCAACCGACTCGCCTGAACCTGAAACGCGGAAGAAATCGTTGTTCAGCGCGAATTGCGTTCCGGCGACCGAGAGTTTCGTCGCGTTTGCATCGAGACTTTCGCGCCGCAATGCGATCTTCTGAAAATAGGTGCCGTCATCACCCGCCGGTTTGAATCCCCAGCGCGCGAGGTTCATCGCCATGAATTTCGCCGTCAGATCGAGTCCACGCGAAGGCGTGTCGCGGCCTTCCATCTCGTCCGAAGCGATGAAATACAGATATTGCTTCATCTGTTCGGCGGTGATCGCGTCGGCCAACGATTTCTCTTTCGACGTCAGTTTGACTGTCGTCTGCGCAAACGCCGCCGACGGCAGAATGAAAACGAGAGCCAGGAACAGGCTCAACAGGTTCTTCTTCATTTTTGTCTCCGATATGTAATTAAGAGTTGATTGCAACGAGTTTCAGTACGCGATTTTCCACGGAATTGTTTCAGATCGGCGAATGACCAAACACCGATGACGCGCCAGTGAATCTTGCCGGCGAATTCTCGCGAATCACGTGAACAGACACGTTTCTCAAGGGAAATGCTGATCACATAAGTAGGTGTTTATCAACATTTACCGAATAGCAGCGGCGGCGTTCCCTGATTCATTCGCGTTCATTGACGAGCATTCGCGGGCAGACGCTTTTTTCCAATGCGTGATATGGGGTCAAGAGACGTCCCGACGATGCAGATCTTATTCGCATCGGCGAGTTTGAGCATTTCGTCGCGATCGAACATCAATGTTTTTTCCGGCGTGACGCAAAGACAAGTGGCGCCGGCCGCGACCATCGTTTGGATCGTCGGGACGCCGACGACCGGAACGTCGAAACGCATGTCCTGATTCGGCTTGGCCACTTTGACGACCGTAAGTTTTCCCTTTGCGAGTTCACCGGCGCGGCGAATGACGGCGTCCGTGCCTTCCATCGCCTCGACGGCGACGCACGCCTTCGCGCGAACGACGATCGTTTGCCCGAGATCGAGCCGCGCGATCTCGTTCGCGATCTTCAGTCCGTAGTTGATGTTCCCGAGTTCTAAGTCGTTGGGCCGGCGTTTAGTCAAAACGCCTTCAGAAGCGAGTTGGTCCTTGATGAAATAGGTTGAATCGATGAGTTCGATGCCTTCGCGCGACATTTCGTCGGCGACGCCGCCGATCAGCGCGTCGGTGTTCCGCTGCGGAAGGTTCCAGAGCATGCGGATCATGCGCAGGTCGGGCAGCGCGCCCGAGAAGATCTGAACGTGTTTGACCTGCCCGGCCATCATCGCTTTCTCGACGCCTTCGGTCTTGAAGAACGAGATCATCTTGCCGAGTTGGCCGATGCCGACCCACTGAACTTTGTCGGCGACCGTTTCGATCGCCTTGTCGGTCTCCTCACGGATCGCGACGACAGCAAGCGATGCCCCCGCACGGCGAGCTCCTTCAGCGACAAGAAATGGAAATCGTCCGTTTCCGGCGATCAGTCCGAATTTCATCACGCTGAATCTTAGCACGCCGCTCGGGGTTCCGTCCTCGTTCGAGGCACTGGATCGATCGGCGATTCCGAATGCCCAATCAGTGCTGGTCGTGGACCAACCGGCGACTCTGATCTCCGAAAAGCACATCGATTTTGTGCGGTTCGATCAGTCCGACGACCTCTCCGATACCGAACCTCAGGTGCATCATCATCTGTCCGCGGCGATAGCGCCGCATGCGATCGTACGGCGCCGCGTTCTGCGAACCTGTCGCGCTCAACGATGTCTTGACACCGTTGCGGAAACTGCTCGAAGTCTCGCACACCGTGCATTCCGCCTTCGTCACCTTTTTTTGCTTGGTAATTGCGCGAATCAGATGCTCACGCTCTCCGTCACAGACAGGACATGTCAGTGTGACTGTTCCGCCGAGTTCAATGGTCGATTTCGTTTTTAGCATGTTCCTCCTTGCTATCTCCCGCGTCGTGAATGAAATGTTCGAAATCCGCGGTTCGCCGCCGGACGCGGATTCAGCAGCGGCGCGGCGATCTGGCCGCCGAAATCCGGCAGCAATACCCGCTCGACCTCCTGGCCGGTCAACTTCTCAATAGCGCGCATCGCGTGTTCCTCGCCTGTCGCGAGGAGCGTGATCGCCCGCCCGGTTTTGCCGGCACGCCCCGTGCGGCCGATCCGATGAACGTAATCCTCGGGAACGGCGGGAACGTCGTAGTTGATGACGTGCGACACGGAGTCGATATCGATCCCGCGGGCGGCGACGTCGGTCGCGACCAGAACGCGGGTCCGGCCGGCCTTGAAACTCTCGAGCGCCGCTTCGCGCTGTGATTGCGAACGGTCGCCGTGGATCCGCGTCGAACGGTGCGACCGCTTTTCGAGCACGTGGGCGAGGCGGTCGGCGCCGCGCTTGGTCCGCGTAAATACCAGCACGCGCTCAAACTTCTCGCGTTCGAGAAGATCGAGCAATAGCACCATCTTCGAGTGCGGAGCGACCGGATATACCGTCTGTTCGACGAGGTGCGTAACAGATCCGCGCCGCGTGACCTCAATGAACTCCGGTTCGGCCATCATCGTCTGGGCGATCTTCTCGATCTCCCGTGAGATCGTCGCCGAGAACAACAGCGTCTGCCGCTCTTCCGGAAGGGTGCTGACGATGCGCCTGATCGTCGGCAGAAAGCCCATATCGAGCATCCGGTCAGCTTCATCGAGCACGAGCGTCGTCAGGTTCGAAAAATCGACCTCGCCGCGTTCCATGAAATCGATCAGCCGTCCGGGCGTTGCGACGATGATCTGCGCCCGTTTGCGGAGCGCGTTCTGCTGTTTGGCGTATCCGGCGCCGCCGATCAGGCATGCGCAACGGATTCCCTTTGGGGCGAAGTCGATGCAGACCTGCTCGATCTGGATCGCGAGTTCGCGGGTCGGAGCCAGGATCAGGACCGATGTCCCTTCGAGGCCCGTTTCCATCAGGTCCTGGATGATCGGCAGCACGAACGCCGCGGTCTTGCCGGTGCCGGTCTCGGCACAGGCGATGATGTCTTCGTAATCAAGTACGAGCGGGATCGCCGCCTTTTGGATAGGGGTCGGCTCAGTAAAGCCGAGGGCCGCGCACCGCGCGAGAAGCGTCGGGTGCAGGCCAAGTTCTTTAAAACTCATTTGTATTCGAAATCCTTTTGGTTTCGGCCGCGGCGATCAAAACGCACTCAATGCGACGAACGCACGGTTCGGAATCGATCTCCGGCCGATCTCTTTAGAAGTGTCTGAGGAACGCAGGCTGCAGTGAAACGGTTGTGACTGTTCGCGTTTGAAAGCTCAAAAATTGCTTCTAGCTGTTGTTATCTTACCTACCCTCGAACTACCCAATAACGTCACCACTGAAATCTTTCCAAAAGGGACGAGCCACCGTTGATGAAAGAGAGAAGGAATTGTCGAGCTTTAGTTTGGACTAGAAAGACGAAAATAGCAAGTTTGGAGTTCCGCCTTTAGGCGGCCTGCGTCTGGAGTTCTGCGTTTTGGCGGGGTTTGATGATCAACATCAATGCGATTATGATGTCATCAAAACTCCAACTGAGGGCCGCGTGAACGCGGAACTCCAAACTCAACTGAGGCCGGCTGAAGGCTAATCTCCAAACAACCGCCCGAAGGCGGAACTCAAAACTCACCATGTCAAAAGACTTATACTATTGGCGCGGACTCACCGACGCCCAACGAAAGGATGCTCTCGAATACCGACGACTTCGGCAGTTCCCAAAGCATTCACCGCCCCATTTTGATTCAGACTCGAACCTCACGTATATCTTGACTGCTGCCTGTTACGAACATGTACCGATAATCGGACAAACCCAACGTCGAATGTCCGATTTTGAATCCGCAATAACCGAATGTTGCAAGAGCTTCTGCGACAGACTGCATTCGTGGTGTATCCTTCCGAACCATTACCACCTTCTCGTAACGACATCGCGGATAAAAGAACTCAGAAATGAAATCGGACTGCTACACGGTCGAACGTCGTTCGAATGGAACGGCTGGGAAGATCTTCGAGGCAGGAAGGTCTGGCACAACTGCTTTGAGCGAAAAATGAGGTCGGAACGACATTTCTTCGCTTCACTGAATTACGTCCTAAACAATGCGGTTCACCATGGCTATTGCGAAAAATGGCAAGATTGGCCGTGGTCGAACGCGACTGATTACCTCGAGACCGTTGGCATTGAACGCGCGCTCGAAATATGGAGTGAATATCCGATTCTCGACTACGGAAGTAAGTGGGATATCTACTGAACCAGTTCGGAGTTCCGCGTTTACGCGGCTGGCCGCCTGAAGGCGGAACTCCAAACACGCTCCAGACTACTCCCATTCGATCGTGCTGGGTGGCTTGGACGAAATGTCATAAACGACACGGTTGATGCCGCGGATCTCGGAGGTGATCCGCGACGAGACCTTTTGCAGAAACTCGTGCGGGAGCCGAGCCCAATCGGCGGTCATCCCATCGGTCGACGTCACCGCGCGAAGCGCGACCGTCCGTTCGTACGTCCTGAAATCGCCCATCACCCCGACCGACTGCACCGGCAGAAGCACGGCGAACGCCTGCCAAACGTTTCGATAAAGACCGAAGTTGTGCAGTTCGTCGATGAAGATCTTGTCGGCCTTCTGAAGCAGCTCGACCTTGTCGGGCGTGATGTCGCCGAGGATCCTCACGCCGAGACCAGGTCCCGGGAACGGGTGCCGCTCAAGGATCTCGTCGGGGATCCCGAGGTCGGCGCCGATCGCGCGTACTTCGTCCTTGAAAAGTTCACGGAGCGGCTCGATCAATTTAAGGTTCATCTTCTCGGGAAGTCCGCCGACGTTGTGATGCGACTTGATCGTGACGCTCGAGCCGCGCAACGAGACCGACTCGATGACGTCCGGATAGAGCGTTCCCTGGACGAGCCATTTCGCGCCGCCGACCTTGTGCGCCTCGGCCTCGAAGATGTCGATGAACTTTGCGCCGATCGCCTTACGCTTCTGCTCCGGATCGACGACGTCCTTGAGCACTGAGTAGAAATCCTCAGACGCATCAACACCGTCAACATTGAGGTGCAGCTTCTCGCGATAGAGCGTGAGCGTGTTCTCGAATTCGTCCTTTCGGAGCAATCCGTTGTTGACGAAGATGCACGTCTGGCGATTCCCGATCGCTTCGTGGACAAGAACCGCCGCGACCGTCGAATCGACGCCGCCGCTCAAGCCGCAGACGACCTGTTCCGTCGTCCCGACTGTTTCCCTGATCTTCTCGATCTCCTCGGCGATGAATTGCCGTGACGTCCAGTCGCCGCGGCAACCGCAAACGTCGAACAGGAAGTTGCGAAGGATGTCCTTTCCGAGCGGCGTGTGCGCGACCTCGGGATGAAACTGGACGGCATAGATCCGGTCTGCGTCGTTCTCGATCGCGGTGACGACGTCGCCGGTCGTCGCGGTCCGCCGGAATCCGTCGGGAAGCGCCGTGACGTGATCGCCGTGGCTCATCCAGACATCGATCTCGTCCGGCACCGATTTGAACAGAACGCTCGTGTCGTCCGTGATCCGCATCCGTGCATGCCCGTATTCCCGCTTGTCGGACGGCGAAACCTCGCCTTTGAGATCTTTCGCCAGAAGCTGCATCCCGTAGCAGATCCCGAGGATCGGCGCGTCGACGCGGTCGTAAAAATCCGCTGTCACCGCCGGCGCGTCCTCCTCATAAACCGAGTTCGGGCCGCCGGAAAGGATCACGCCGAGCGGCGCGCGTTCGACGATCTTATCAAGCGGATAAAAGAACGGGACGATCTCGCAATAAACGCCCTGCTCGCGCACGCGACGCGCGATCAGCTGCGTATACTGCGAGCCGAAATCGAGGATCAGGATCAATTGGTGCTGCATGATTTTGGGAAAAGGAGATTATAGCAGGCGGTAAGCAGTGAGCGGCAAGCGGTGAGCAGTGAGCAGTGAGCAGTGAGCAGTGAGCAGTGAGCAGTGAGCGGTGAGCAGTGAGCAGTGAGCGGTGAGCAGTGAGCAGTGAGCGGTGAGCAGTGAGCGGTGAGCAGTGCGTCAAAGGGGTACTTCTTCCAGATTCGGCGACCAATTTTGCGAGCGGATCAAAAACTTAATGCGGTAACAACTGAAATGAAATACGGACGCCGCAACGGCGTCCGTCAAGAAGATTTTGGCTCCGCAGGTAGGACTCGAACCTACAACCCTTCGGTTACACTTATCCTCAAACTTTCGTTTGAGCGTGGACTATCTCTTCAACTTCCTTTCGAAAGTTGTCGGACGCTCGAGGGAGTATTATCGGCTTGGCTTCCTCAACTCCTAGTCTCTGCACGTTCCCGCCTACAAATCAGCCGTTCAGCGGGCTTCGCTCAGGATTACCATGCCTATTCGGCGAAGGCTTCCCTGAATTCATCCGATTTTTCAATCACAGTCGCCTGTGAAAGCTGCAACTGTCGCTACAGCCGAATGCTCTGCCATTGAGCTACTGCGGAATGTAAATTCGCCCCGCCTTGGCGAAACGAATCTAAAGATTAGGAATTCCGACCGAAGTTGTCAAGGGCGCGGATGTGAGCCGGAAGCGCGACACCCTTCAATTTTGGATCAACCGATAGCCAACGCGGTGGGCCGTTATTATGTACACAGGATTCGCCGGATCAGGCTCGATCTTCTGACGCAAGCGCGTAATGTGTGCGTCGATAGTGCGCGTATAGAGCGAGGCGTGCTCGCCCCAGATATGGTGCAGCAGTTGTTCCCGTGTTACGGTTTCGCCTTTGTGTGCAATTAGGAACTGAAGAATCTCGAAACCGCGTGGACTCACGTCAACAGGTTCTCCGTTTCGGGTCGCTTTCAGTCGCCGCAGGTCCAAATGGACGTCGCCGATGCGGACCGTCTCATCGTGCTGACGGTTGGCACGACGCAGAACGGCTTCTATACGAGCGAGCAGTTCACCGACATCAAATGGCTTCGGGATGTAATCGTCGGCACCCAGTTTCAAGCCAAATGCCGCGTCCGATGACGCACCACGGGCCGTGAGCATAATCACGGGGGTTTCAATCTCGCGGGATCGTAAACGTTGACAAATTTCGAGACCGCTCATTTTGGGAAGCATGAGGTCAAGCAGGATCAGGTCAAACCGTTCTTGGCCCGACGAGGCAAGTACAAAACCTGCACTCCCGTCGGGGGCCACGCTTACCGTATGTCCATCGGATTCGAGCGTGTCGCGAAGAGCAATCGCGACGTTACGCTCGTCTTCGATAACCAAGATATGCGCCATTTTCCACCTCAACAACTTCTTCCTTCACTTCGTCGGGAATCGGCAATCGCAAACGAAACACCGACCCCTCGCCGAGCTTGCTCTCAACTGAAACATCTCCCCCGTGACCGCGGGCGACTTCGCGAACGATCGCCAATCCCAAACCGGTTCCGCCTTTGGCTTGAATGTCGTCATTCGTCGACCGGTTGAATGGTTCGAAGATATTGTTCTGGTCGTCGTTTGAAACCCCAATGCCAAAATCCCGAACCTCGATCACCGCATCCTCCGCATCTCTCCTCAGTCCCACGACAATGCGGGGATGGCTGTCGCCGCCGGAGTATCTCACGGCGTTCGAAAGCAGATTGATTAGCGCCTGCCGGATCGCACCTTCGTCAAATTTGGTTCGAAAAGGTTGATGCGAGAGGGCTAACTTGATATCACACGCGGCTGCGTCGGGAGAGTGCTTGAAAATCTTGACAGTTTCTTCAACGGTATTCCGCAAATCGCCTGTTTCAAGTCGATATTTGCGTATCCCGCGTTCAAGCCGCGACATTTCGAGGATGTTGCTAATTAATGACGTCAGACGATCACTTTCCGTTTTAATCATCCCGCCGTATTCACGAATGCGTTCGGGCTTGTTGGCCCTTCCCGAGTGCAGCAGATCACCAAAGGCGCGAATAGCGGTCAGGGGAGTTTTGAGTTCGTGCGAAATATTGGCAAGAAAGTCGGATTTCATTTGCGCAAGCTGCATTTCCCGCCGGGTTGCACGCCATGTAAAAGCCAGAGCCAGAATCGCGGCAAGCGCGGCAACCAACCCAAGGAAGACGCTCGACTCCCGGTACTCATTGTGCAAGAAATTCGAATCGATATCCTGAGCCGATATGCCAAATGTCAAATTCGGGAATAGTTTGTCAGAGTCCGCAAACCGCCTGGTTAGCTTGGGCGAGGTATCACCCGGTGACGGCAACGCATGCTCGCCCAAGCCCGGACTCGTATTGAACGTGAACCGAAATTTCCCTTCCCTCGCTTGGTTCTGATGTTTAAGAACCAACCTCTGAAAATAGTCGGCGGACGGGAACTTTTCGGGGACCGCACTGAATACAACCAGTCCGATCGCTTCGAGTGGTCCGGTACGATCCAAGCTGTCCTGAGCAAAAATCGAATGAATGAAATACTGCCGCGATCCGCTTTCGGCGACGTTCGGGTCATGTGCGGTGTAGAGGGCTGGCTGCGGCTCTTTTTCGACTGAACCCCACGCCTGGCGAAGTGAATCAGAGATCGCTGCGTCCGGAACCAATCTCCCGACCGGTGACCCTTCGAAAGTTTGTACGTTCGGGTCATTTCTGTCGGGCGGGATGAACTTAAATGCCCTCCAGGTCTCATTCTCTTGTCCCGCCTCAAAAAATACGACAAACAGGTCGTCAATTTCAGGATAACGCTTACTGGCCCGCGTAAATGCCCGTTCGATATCGGGAATGTCGCGTTTACGAAATCGCACCTGCCCGATGCTGTGGATCACGTGCGTGGCGTGGTCGAGAATGCCGCGCTTGGCTTCTTCGGAGAGCGCAAACAAATGCAGACCGAGATTAGCCTTGATGGTCTTTTCAGCATATTCCTGGGTCCGTTCAGCCGAACGGTACTGCATGAATAGAAGAGCAAGTACGGCTATTACCACCGCGGCCGAGGCAACGAATAGATATCGATACGTATTTCGCGGACTCGTTGGTTTCATAAAGGCCGGAACATCCTTAAATTTTTTCAATATCATACGCTACCGTCGGCCAAAGAAATACCATTCAAGCAGATTGTTACATCTTGTCACAACTTTTTTACACAACGCGTAGTGACTCTTTCTGGAGGAGCCTTAAAATGCTCCTAGTTTCTAATCAAATCAGGACATTCAATTTCTGTTTCCGGTTCTTGCTCCAACAGCATGGCCGTCGTCCTTGTCTGCAGACGCGCAAACAAAATGGAACTGATCGTCGATCAACACAACAAACCTTTCAAGCCGCGACAGCCTTTTTACAAAGTTCTGTATCTGCAGGTGATCACCGCGATTGTTCTCGGCGTTCTTGTCGGTTTCTTCTTCCCGCATTTTGGCGAAAACCTGAAGCCGCTCGGCGATGCCTTCATAAAACTGATCAAAATGGTCATCGCGCCGATCATTTTTTTGACGGTAGTCAGCGGAATCGGCGGGATCGGAGACTTGAAGAAATTTGGCCGGGTAGGTTTGAAAGCTCTTCTCTATTTTGAGGTCGTCACCACTTTCGCACTAATCATCGGTTTGGTTGTCGTCAGAGTTGTTCAGCCGGGTGTCGGGATCAACGCGGATCCTGCGGCCCTGGATCCCAAAGGTATCGAGGTTTATGCCAATGCGGCGCAAAATCAAAGCACGGCGGATTTTTTCCTGCATATCATTCCCAATACGATTTTCGACGCGTTTACAAAAGGCGAGATCCTGCAGGTCCTGTTTTTTGCGATCCTGTTTGGGATCGCTTTGAGCATGCTTGGCGATAAAGGGAAACCGATTCTCAAAGGGATCGACCTCGTTTCCAAAGTATTTTTCGGAATCATCACCGTCATCATGAAGTTCGCACCGATCGGGGCGTTTGGTGCGATGGCGTTTACGATCGGCAAATTCGGGATCGGGACATTGCAGTCGCTGGCAACGGTGATGCTTTGCGTCTACATCACTTGTGCCTTGTTCATCCTCGTCGTTTTGGGATTGATCGCCCGCTATGCAGGCTTTTCGATCATCAAGTTCATCAAATACATCAAAGAAGAAATCTTGATCGTGGTCGGGACTTCGAGTTCTGAATCGGCTTTGCCACGACTCATGGAGAAACTCGAACATCTCGGCTGCACCAAGTCGGTCGTGGGACTGGTCGTACCGTCCGGCTATTCGTTTAACTTGGACGGAACTTCGATCTATCTGACCATTGCCGCCATCTTTGTCGCACAGGCAACGAATACACCCTTAACTTTCGGTCAGGAAATGAGCATACTGTTGGTCCTGCTTCTTACGTCAAAAGGCGCGGCAGGTGTGACGGGGAGCGGCTTTATCACTCTCGCTGCCACGTTGTCGACCGTCGGAACGATCCCCGTCACGGGAATCGCACTGTTGCTGGGAGTCGACCGTTTCATGTCTGAAGCAAGAGCCCTAACAAATGTGATCGGGAATGGAGTTGCGGCTGTTGTGGTGGCGAAATGGGAAGGAGAGTTTGACGCGTTGAGGGCAAGAAGAGTTTTGGACGGAACTCTGCCTCTGGCAGATGATCCCTTGGAAGAAGAAGAGAATTTAGTCAGTCACATCGTGATTGCGAGGTCTTGAGAGGCAAAATGAGTATGAAAAACAAAGCATTTTTCGCTGGATTAGCGGTATTACTGTTGCTGTCTGTCAGTATTATTACGTTCGGACAAACCCTCCGCGGCAGGATTGAGGGAACGGTCAAAGACCCGCAAGGACAACTGGTGCCTGGTGCCGCCATCACAGCCACAAATGTCGGTACGGGAGAAAAACTCAATGCCACTTCAACAAATGAAGGAACATTTTCGATCAATGAAGCGAAACCCGGAACTTACAATATCGTCGCCGAGCTACAGGGCTTCAAGAAAATCCTGATCGAAGGAGTCACTGTGCAGGTCGGAACGGTGACGAGCGTAGCAGTTCAGTTGGAACTCGGTGCCGTCAGTGAACAGGTCAATGTTTCGGCGGATGACGCGCAGACCACGATCAATACATCAAATCCGGAGGTCGGCGAAGTGGTGGACAGGCAGAAGATTCTCGAACTTCCCCTGGATGGACGCAATCCTTTTGAATTGACTGCCCTGCAAGCGGGCGTCCAGACGAAAACGGGCGAGGACGGCGAAATCAGAAGCTTTTCGATCAATGGGAACCGGACCGTCGCCAATAACTTAACGGTTGACGGTATCAACGCGTCAGATAACTTCTTGAAAACGCCGAGCAACGTGACCCTCAGCCTCATTCCCGTCAGTGTCGAAAGCATTGCCGAATTTCGGGTCACAACCTCTTTACCGGCGGCGGAATTTGGACGCGGAAGCGCTCAGATCAACGCGGTGACTGCCTCCGGCACCAATCAGTTCCGCGGTTCGATTTTCGAGTTTCATCGCAATACGGTTTTTAACGCCAACAATTTCTTCAATAACTCGACTATTTTGGAGGACGGTCGAAACGTTCCCCGCGAAACGTTGATCCGCAACCAGTTCGGCGGCCGCCTCGGCGGGCCGATCATCAAGGACAGAGCGTTTTTCTTTTTTTCGTACGAAGGCAAACGTGAATCCCGGGGGTTTTCACGTAACCGTCTGGTCTATACATCCGAGGCTTTGCAGGGGATTTTCCGGTACATCAAGGGTCTTCCGACGACTCCGGTCAATGTAGCGGCGGCAACCATCGTTGCCCCGGCCGGAACTGCATCTACTCAGAGCGGAACCTGCCGGGCGACCGCCGGCGGAACACCTCCGCGCGTGGTAATTCCTACCGGGGCAATATGTGTCCAGAACTTGCTGGGCATTTCCGGTACCAATCGATTCAATCAGCCGATCGATCCGACTATCCTGGCGTACCTGTCGATCGCCCCTTTGCCGAACAATTTTCAGATCGGTGACGGTCTCAATACCGGCGGATTTCGGTTCAACTCGAAAGTCAATGCCCCGACCGATCAGTTCTCGACCCGTCTTGATTTCCGGATCAACGACAGACACACGTTTGAAGCGACCTATAATTACGGGGATATTCTGTTCAACGGGGACTATATCAACGAACGCGAGCCGCCCTTTCCGGGATCGGATTACGGAACACGCAAAACAGTCGGACGCGGAATGTCGGGAGCGTTTCGTTCGGTTATCAGTTCGTCGATCATTAACGAGGCTCGTGTTGGCGCACAAATCTCTGGCTTGACGTTCGGTAATACCGCCGATTATTCCCGCGGATATTTGATTGACACCGGTAATGACATTTTCAATCCCGAATACTCAAATATCGGCACCGGCCGGAGCCTCCGGGTTCTGCAGTTTACCGACAATTTGACGATTATCAGGGGCAATCACTCGTTCAAAACGGGGGTGGAAGTTCGCAATTTTTGGGTACGCCGCTACTCCATGACCGGAACGTTGCCGGTACTCGCTTTTGGCACGGGTAATGCGACCGGATTTTCGCAAACCAATTATTTTTCGGGAAGCACGGCGGACGATTACGCGAACGCCCGCGAGTTGGTCAACCTCCTGACCGGCGCCTATGACGAGATCACACAGGTGTTTAATGCGACCAGTCCAACCTCCGGTGCCGTGCCCGGGGCGCCAGAAGTGCGAGAATATGCCAACTGGGAAACAAGTCTCTACTTTCAGGATTCGTGGCGTTTTCGTCCGAACCTAACAATGAATCTCGGATTGCGTTATGAATACAGCACTGTTCCGAAAGAACTCAATGGTCTTGGACTTCTGCCGGTCGGCGGTTCAGACGCGCTGTATGGAATCTCTGGTCCGGGAAACATCTTCAATCCGGGAGTGCTGAACGGTCCCAGCCAAACATTGACCGATTTTGCGCCGAACGGGGTTTTCTATAAACCCGATAAGAATAACTTCGCGCCCGTGGTCGGATTCGCGTGGGATGTTTTCAAGAATGGCAAAATGTCGGTCAGAGGCGGCTACCGGATCAGTTACTTTCAGGGCGCTATCAACAACATTGACGGCACTTTGGATGATAACGAAGGTTTGATCCTGACAGTCACACGCGGTTTCACCAGCGGATATTTGCGGGACGGATTCACTCCGACCCCGACCCCGACGGCGACCCTTCCGGCAATTCAGAGCATCCAGACTGCTTCGACAGTTGACATTCGTGCCTTTGACGAGAACCTGAAAACGCCGTATCTGCACGATCTTACCGTTGGCGTTCAGTATGAAATTTTCAAAGGAACTTCGCTGGAAGTTCGCTACGTCGGCAATCGCGGCAAAAAACTCTTCCGCGGGTATGATGTCAACGAGGTCAACATCTTCGCCAGAGACCCGAGAACGGGACAGACGATTCTGGATGCTTTCAAGATCGCTCAGAACAATCTCGCTATTTGCCGGGCAAATTCGGGTGTCTGCACAACTGACAGTTTTGCTTACAACGCCGCTCTTGCGGGAAGTTTGCCGAATCCATTGATGGATGTCTTGTTCTTTGGCCGAGCGACGGAATTTTCGAATGCGAATTACATCACGCGCCTTGACCGGAATCAGGCCGGGGATTTCGCCGACTACGTTTCACGAGTTCGACTGATCGGCGGGGTTCGCGGCGCGCCGTTCTTTGATGCGGTTGCCCGCGGCGATTTGCCGATCAACTTCATCCGGGCTAATCCGAATGTCCGCGGCGCGCAATTTTTCACCAATGGCTCGACATCTGCCTACGATTCACTGCAAGTGGAATTAACCCGCAGATTAGCCGGCGGATTGAGATTTCAGGCAAGCTACACTTTTGCCAAGGGCTTGTCGGATTTTATCGGCTCGACGGGCGATACAAATTCATTCTTGACGCTCCGCGACACGCATCGGGAATATTCCCAATTCAACAATACGCATCAATTCTTGGCCAACGCTATTTACCGGTTACCATTCGGCAAGGGCCGAAAGTATCTGCGCCGCACCAAGGGAATCTTGGGCGGGTTGATAAGCGGCTGGCAGGTTGGCGGAATTATCAAATACAGTTCAGGAGATCCGCTGAGCATTATTTCGGGTTACGGAACGTTTAACCGCAATGACCGTTCAGCCTCCAACACAGCGGATGTGGTCGGCAGTTTGGATCGTGCCGCGATTCAGGCTCTGACCGGAATCCGACATACCGCCAATGGGGTTTTCTATATCAATCCGGATCTTGCGCCGGGAAGCACGTCCAATCTGTCAAGCTTGATCTTTGTTAATCCGCAACCGGGAACGATCGGATCTTTGGGGCTTTCCTCAATTTACGGTCCGCGGTTCTTTAACTTCGATTTCAGCACTCTGAAACGAACGCGGATCACCGAGAATATCAACGTCGAGTTCAGGGCAGAGATCTTCAATGCGTTCAACACCGTCAATTTTGATAATCCGGATACAGACATCAACAGTCCGAATTTCGGAAGAATCACAAATATTGTCGGCAGACCGCGCTTGATGCAGTTTGCCTTGCGATTGAACTTCTAGACCCCAATTTCGGTGCGAACTCCGCGAATTGAAATGCTCGTTTTATCAATTCCTGGCATGAATCAATCGGTTCGCGGGGTTTCGTGCCTCATCATCGAAACCTCGATGAGGAAGATCGACTTCTTGATCAGATCAAGGTCCAAAGACGGAAAAGACCTACGGAATAGGCTTGCCTCGGAATCATGTGAGAGCGACAAATGACAACCCTCCGAATGAAGTGAGGGCGTCGATCGGGACTCTTAAACCGAGATTGCGCAATAGACACTTCCGCTCCTCAATGCCGTTGACGCGGATTACGCAGATGACGCGGTTATGAGCAGAAAGTGTGGACCTGATTGAACTTAGCCAGTCGATTGCGACGGAATCGCAATTCGCCATGATCTGCTTAACGGATTATCCGCGTCATCCGCGTTCATCAGCGGCTAATGCGTTATCCGGGTTAAACCGGCCACTCTGCATTTCCAAAAAGAGGAATGCAATTGGACCCAACCTGTGGCCCGGAATAAGCATCGATGCAGCCGGTTCGGTTTTACTACTTTTAGAATATGAATAAGGCAATAATCTCGATCTTAATTCTTGCAACGCTGCTCAGCGTTGTGCTCGTTGCCAGTTCGCAGACCAAAGGCGACACGGCAAAAGTTGTCGACGCGCCGCGAACTTCCGGGAAGCGTGAGTCATACGTTTTCAAAAGTCCTGATAACCCCGAATTAACCGTCTTTTACGCGCTCCCACCAAAAATAACACCGCAAACGAGAGTGCTGATCGTCATTGCCGGAAGACAGCGGGACGCGGATGTCTATCTCGAATCGTGGATCGATTGGGGATCAAAAAACAATTTTGTCGTTGTCGCGCCGCAGTTTGATAAAGACAATTGGCCCGAGGGTTTAGGTTATGGGTTCGGTAACATTGCGTCCGGAAAGGAAAGCAAAAACACGCCGAACCCACAATCGAAGTGGGCATTCACGGTAGTCGAACAGCTATTCGAGAACATTAGGAAAACATATTCTCTCGCGGTTGATGACTATGTTTTGTTTGGTCATTCGGGCGGCGGTCAGTTCGTTCATCGTTTCATGCTGTTCTTGCCAAAAAATCACGTTCGCCTGGCGATAGCGGCAAATCCGGGCTTTTACACATTGCCTGACTTGGAATTGGACTTTCCGTACGGCCTCCGAAAGTCTCCGATCGTCATCTCCAAGCAGCAATTGCTCGATTGGACCAACGCTAACCTAATTCTGATGCGCGGAACGGCGGATATCCAGCGAACCGAGAGCCTTCGCCAGACACCTGAGGCAGATGCGCAAGGAAGAACGCGTTTTGAACGTGCGGCATTTATGTTCGCGAAGATCAAGGCCTTCAACCCGAACACGCGATGGACTCTCATCGACGTTCCTGGGGTGGCCCACGATCAGAAAGGTATGGCAGCCGCCGCCCAAAAGGTGATTGTTGACACGAAATGAAGTTTTGGAATTGGGCTCAGAGTGAGCGCGATTCCTGAGCTTGCAGTGGGACGAGATTCGGAATCCAGCAACGATGATCGGTCGAAAGTCAACAGTCATCGCAGGAGTTTTTTTGCGATAGAGTATCTTTGTCGATTCTCGGACTTTGTCTGACGCGGTCCGGTTGGCTCAGATGATTCCCGAGTCTGAGGACGTAGCGACCCTCCGAAGGTCGTCGAAATCGGCCGGCGTCGCTCTTCCGCCCTTCGGGTCCGCTTTGCCCTGCGGCTTCAGGCTTTGTATTGTATCGTCAACCGACGATCGCACTTGTCTCTCTTACAATCACCTGTTTCTTGCTTTCGATTATCGCGCTTTTCGCAACGTTGATCGCGCTGGATTGGTTTCCGCCGCAATCGAGCGATATTCGGCGATGCTGCAAACCACCCGATAATGGAACCCGCCTTTTGTTGAAACGCCGGATTGCCCCATAAATCCAACGGTTAAGGAATTTTGAATTGACTACTTTTCCTCGGCTACGTGAATCGTCGCGAATCCAGCTGTGTTTGGCAATGTAATTTGGCCTACTTCGGCCCTCTCATTTGGCCCACGTGTCAATATGCGGATATTTCGATCCAGATTACGCGTTAACGATTCTTGCCTGCGAAATACACGAAAAGCGCGAAAGTCTTTTCGGTTGTTTGTCGGTATGCAAATGCGTACCGGCCGCTTTTCCGGATCACACACTTGGGTTTGGAAAGACCTGATCCGAGAACGGCTGGTTCGTAGTCGCGATCACCGTCGCCCGCTCGGCGTGTTCCGTGACCAATCGGCGAGCGCGCGGCCGAGCAGGTTGTGGTGCTGCGCCTCGACGAGTTCATTGACGAGCCCGGCGGCGGTCACGAACCGCGCCCGTTTCCTCATCCGGCAGGCCTCGACGCACAGCGCGATCGCGAGATGCGTCTTGCCGGTTCCCGAGTCGCCGATCAGGATCACCGGTTCCGCCCGTCCGGGATAGCCGCGTTCGGCAACCTCAGCACGCGACAATACTCCTCGACCGCTTTCGCGTTGAGCGCGGCCGTCGCCGGGTTCGCGCTTCTCATCGTGCCGCCTTCGCACCGGCCCCTCCCGCATCTTCATGCGACAGCAGACAGTCGCACTGAAGCATTCCGGGCTCCGGCCTCGAGAAGTGCCGCGAGACTTTCGGCGATACGGTCCGGTACGTTGCCGGCTCCAGCCCAAAACAGGGTGACCGGTTCATCGGTCCCGAAGTGAGCAAAATACATTACCAAACACATCAATCAGTTTTTCTGGAAGAAACGTCCGATTCGTTGTTTAAGAGGAGGTCCATAATAGTCTGCCCGGCCAAAGTGCGTGTCGATGTATGGTTTCGAGGTCGATCGTTGAAGATCATCGCCGCCAACGCAGCGAAGAATTGCATATGTATTTCTCTGAAGAATTGTGCTATCTTCCTGTCACTACGCCACGTTGGGTTGCAATTTGGTTCAGTCTCTGAACAAGAGAAGGAACGTTGCATCGTTCAGTAATTTGTGAGTTGCTTCCGTTTTTTGCGGCAGCAGCCGTGGAGGATCTTTCCTATGATGGAACGTCACTCGTCTGTTTCCTCATCCGTCGTTCGCCGATCGTTGAAATCGATCGTTTTCACCACACTGATCGCATTGGTCGCGGTCGGCTCAAATGTCGCCGGACCTTCATTCCGGAACCCGGTGGCGAATCTCTTCGCAGACACCTCTCCGGTCGCCGAACCGGCGGAGTCCGAGGCGGGGAACGCGTCCCGCGTGAACGGCCGGAAGGCGCCGCGGCGATGGTTCGCGGATGAGACCTTCGATCTTGCGAAAATCGCGGTGTCCGGCCTTTCGGACGGCTTGTTGGCGGGGACCGCTCTGCAGTTCGACGGCTCGAATCAGTATGTGACGTTCGGGGATACGCGGTTGACCCCGGGCACTCTCGCGGGCGCGACGCTTCCGACGTGGAATACGACGGCCAACTCCAGATTGGGAAGCTCATCTTTGACGTTCAACGGCAGCACGGGGTACGTGACCACGGGAACCGGTACGGCCTTCAATTCGGCGACCTTCACGGTCGAGACGTGGTTCTACCGGACGGCCGCCGGGACCGGCGTCACGACGGGAACGGGCGGCATTGCCTCGGCGATTCCGCTGGTGACAAAAGGCACATCCGAAGCAGAAGCGGCCAATGCCGACGTCAACTATTTTCTCGGGATCGATGCAAGCAGTGCGAAGCTGGTTGCGGACTTCGAAGAAGGCGCGGGCGGCACATCTCCGAGCCTTAACCATCCGATCGTGGGAACGACGACGATCCTCAACAATACGTGGTACCACGCCGCGGCCACTTATGACGGGAACAAGTGGCAGCTTTTCTTGAACGGGAACCTGGAAAACGAGCTCGTGGTGGGCCGACCGGCAAATGCGGCATTGATTTCGCCGCTGGCTTTGGGAACCTCCATCCGATCGAACGGGACCACGACCCAGGGATTCTTCGCGGGCAGGCTTGACGAAGCGCGTGTCTGGAATTTCGCGCGGACGCAGGCGGAGATCTCGGGCGCGATGAATTCAGAAATACTGGTTCCGACAACCGGTCTGCTTGGCCGTTGGGGTTT
>JAKQII010000079.1 GCA_029557535.1 Acidobacteriota bacterium | reverse complement strand
AGCTCACATCACTCCAGGAACGCGCCGGCAAGCTCGGAATCGCCTCCCGCGTCCGGTTTCACGGCAAGGTCGCGCAATCTGAGGTTGTCGCTCGGCTGGCGGCATGTGATCTCTTTTGTTATCCGACGACGGCTTCGGAAGGATTTCCGAAAGTTGTCCTCGAAGCGATGTCCGCCGGCTTGCCGGTCATCACCACCCGTGTTTCTGTGCTTCCGGTCCTGATCGGTACGGACTGCGGAGCAGTCCTTGACGTGGCATCCGCGGACCAACTTGCCGGGGCCGTTTGCGCGCTTTGCACGAACTCGGCGTCGTATGCGGAAATGTCGAGGAAATCAATCTTGCGTGCCCGTGAGTTCTCGATCGAACGCTGGCGCGACACGATCGGCGACACGCTTCGCGAATCTTGGGAGGTTGAGCGGCTTGGTGGCGGGACCGCTCGACACATTAGGCCGGAATCGGTATGAAGGTCTGTTACATAGTCGGAACGCTTGGCCGAGGAGGCGCCGAACGGCAACTGGTCTACATGTTGCGGGCGCTAAGGCTCGAGGGGATAGAGGTGCGGGTCCTTTGTCTGACTTCGGGTGAGGCGTTCGAATCCGAGATTAGGGAATTGGGCGTCGACGTAATCTTCGTAGGCTCCTCGCGAAACCGTCTCGCAAAACTTTCGAAGATCGTTAGGGAAACCAGGGCATACGCTCCGGACTTGGTCCAGAGTTCGCACTTTTATACGAACATCTATGCGGCGATCGCTGGTAAACTGTCGGGGATTCCGTCAATCGGCGCGATCCGCAACGACCTTCTGAGCGAAATTCGACTCGATCGTGTCTTCGGTCGTTCCCAGATCCGGTTGCCGGACTTTCTGATCGCGAACTCAAGTGTCGCGGTGAGACGGGCAGAAATGTTCCGGAAGAATACCGGCGCGGTCGGTCTTGTCCGGAACGTCGTTGATCTGAACGGGACGGGTCAACCTGGCGCGAAACGCGGAACCGACGGCGTCGCGGTGCTTTTTGCCGGACGATTGGTCGATCAGAAGCGCCCGGATTGGTTCGTTTCGCTCGCCGGTCGTCTCCATCATGAGAACGGCAGTTCGAAAGTCAGATTTCGAATGATCGGCGGAGGTCCGCTCCGCGCTTCGCTCGACAGGCAGCGCGAGGATCTTGGGCTGACAAATGCCGTATTTTCAATTGCTGGAGAGACGGCGGATATCGAGTCTGAATATCGGCAGTCGGACCTTCTCGTCCTGACGTCGTCCTTTGAGGGAACGCCGAATGTGGTTCTCGAAGCGATGTCATGCGGCCTGCCGGTCGTCGCGACGAGAGTCGGCGGGGTTTCCGAGATCGTCACCGAGGAGACTGGGATTCCTGTCGAACCGTCTGATTTTGAAGGGCTTGTGGCGGCGACCCGGGAACTGATTTGCGACCGAGAACGGAGAATGCAAATGGGTGAACGGGCACGTGCGTTTGTCCAAAAGCATCACTCTCTCGGCTATTTGCGCCAACGTCTTCCTGAAATTTATGCGGAGCAACTTCGTGCAAAGTCTGCAAATAACTCAGGCCGGTAGGCCCAATAGCCCCCGTATCGTGAGAATGATCGCGAAGCGCGCTTCGAGACGATTTTGGGGCCTGGTTCTGTTGAGCGTCGCGCATTTGTTTCTCGGGCTCCTCATCTACCGAGTGGGAGTTGTTGCGATCGTCCACCCTCTGGCGGTGTTCTGTTTGGGTGCCTACTGGGCCTTCAACACGAAGTACAGAATAGAACGCTCGGCGTTCGCTATGGCCTACATTATAGGCGCCGAGGTGCTTTGGCGGATGGCTCAGGTGCCGGTTTTCTGGGAATTCGGCAAGTATGCCTCGGCGGTGATCGCGATCATTGCCATCGTACGTCGCACCGACCTCGCGGTTCCGAAGCTCCCGCTTTTGTATCTTGCACTTTTGATCCCGGCCTGCGGTTTGACGTTCATTCAGCATGACGCGAGCTCGGTAAGGGCGATTCTCAGC
>JAKQII010000073.1 GCA_029557535.1 Acidobacteriota bacterium | reverse complement strand
GGCTCACGGCTCACGACTCACGACTCACGACTCACGACTCACGACTCACGACTCACGACTCACGACTCACAGCTTACTGCTCACGGCTCACGGCTCACGGCTCAGTTTCGGACCCAATGGCAAATCGAAAATCGAAAATCGAAAATCAAATGATCCCCAATCCCTTCAAAATGGCCCGGGTGACTTCCTTGCGCTTCGGTCCGTCGCCGGATTTCATGTCGAGCTCGGTCGCGAAAAAATAGACATTGTCCTTCCGTTCGACGTAGCCGACCCACCAGCCGACCTGCGGCGAATAGGCGTCGGACCAGCCCGTCTTTGCCCTCAAGATGTAGCCGGCGGTCTTCTCCTCGACCATCATTCCTTTGACGACGTCGATCACCTGCGGCGAGAAAGGAAGCCGGTTGCCATGAAGTTTGACGAGAAACTCGATCTGCTGGCGAGGTGTGATCGCAATTTCGCCGTTGACCCAGTACGCATCGCCGAATCCCTTTGTCGATCGATTGCCGTATTGCGCGGCATCGTAATATACCTGCATCTGCTCGCGCGTCAGCCTCCGCGAGACATTGAGATAGAACCAGACGGCCGACACCTTAAAGGCGCTTCGAAGGTCCTGATCGCGGTTCCAACCCTCGACATCGTACTTCGTGCCGTCCCAAACGAGCACTTCTTTCTCGTTTTTCAACACCTCAGAATCAAGGAAGATCAGCGAGTGGATGATCTTCGACGTCGAGGCCGGCGAATATGCGCGATCGAAGCGTTCCTTGTCGTAAACGTGATAACGATTGCTTCTGAGATCGTAAACGTAAGCCCCGCCCGTGATTCCGGCGTCGTCGAAGAACCGTTTCCAGTCAGGTTCGAGCTTGACCGACGGCTTTTTCGGAGCGCGGCCGAGCGAACCCGCATCGTCGAACGATATGTCGTAAATCGCGTAGGACTGCCAGTCCTTGTAATCGAAATGCCACCATTCGTTGGAATTGACCGTGAATCCCTCGGCTTCCATCGCCTTCCGCAACAGGTCGCGATTGCGGCGTTCTTCGACCGATCCGCCCTTGTAATTCGGGGACGCGCGCTCGGTGAATTCGTCGAAATCCGACGGCATCGGAACCAATTTGCCGGTTTTGCGGTCGTACATGCTCAGATCGACCGCACAGCCGCGGTTGTGGCGCGATCCGGTTTTCGGGTTCGCGACGTAGATCCGTTTGTCGTCCGGGGTCACGTCCCAGAAAAGCTTCGTGACCGACCACGGACGGTAACCGTCGAAGATCGTCAGACCAAATCCGTCGGTTTTCAATCTCTTATGAACGCGGACGAGAGCTTCGGCGGCAGGACGCTGCAGAAACGCCCGCGCCTCGGAATAGACGGGCTTGCCGACAAAATTGTCGGAGCGTGCGTAGCGAACATCGAGCTTGATGGTTTTGTCGAGTTTGACGAGTTCGAGCAAGTCTGCCTCACGTTTTACGGGCTTCGGACCGGTCGTTTGCGCTGCGGCCGATACGAACAGCCAAAGGCAGGCGACGGCGAAAGCAATTCTTGAAAAATACGACCTCATAAGCACGGAATCAGATTGAAATCAGTCGCGGAAACGTCTATTTTGAAGGATATGGACCAAAAGGCGCAAGAAGTAAGAACCGACGGCCCGACTTGGGCAAAGCGCGTCGGGGTCGCCGGTTTTTTGTTCTTCCTTGTAAAAGGGCTTCTCTGGCTGACGGTTCCCGCTCTCGTTTACGTATTCAGCGTCGATTGATCACGGTTCCTTAACTTCTTCCTCGTCGCTATCGAGGATCCGCACTTCCGAACCGTATTTCTGGTATCCCTTGAACCGAATGAGGTTGCGCGATTCGTACACTTGCCTGTCGGCACGCATCGTCAGTCGCACGTCCGAAAGCGATGGCAGAAGATAAGTCTCGTCATTGATCTTCACCCAGTCGTATTCGACCGAACGTTTTGCCACGCGGATCGGGAACGTCTCAGGGATCTCGGTCGCTTCGCTCTCGATCTTCAGGACACGGAAATTCTCACGATCGATCCAGATGCGGCCTTTCATGCCGGTGATCGTCGACTCGACGAGATATCCGGCCGCCGCGACGACCTGTTTTGCCTTGTCGCGCGCGACGTCAAAGTTGTAAACGATCGTCTTTCGATTCCGGAAAAGAGCGGTGTCCGCGACCTCGAATTCGGTTTCGTTCTCCGGCTTGAAGATCGTCGAGAGAACAGTCACGAACTCGCCCGTCGAGCTTGTTCCGCCCACCTCTTCATAGGAACCTTTGGCCTGCGGGTTTTGCTGGATGATGCCGTTGCGGGACAGCAGCTTATATTCCTCGCGACCGTCGGCCCGGTAGCTCACGGCGACGACGAGTTTATCGGTGTTTTGGAAATTGTTGGTTCCGGCATACGCGACATAGCGCTGTATCTGCTGCTTCACGACAAAATCCGGCATTTCCTCAAGGGCGGCGAGCGCCGCCTCGCGGGCCCTCGCGATAACTTCGGCCGACTCCTTCGGATCCGGCAGCCTGGCGCTTTCGGGATCCGCCTTCCGGCGTGCCGCTTCTTCGATCGTGCGCTTTAGTTCCGCGTTGTTTCGGCTCTTTGATGTTGTCAGACCGCGAATTCCGTCGGTGACTTCGAACGCGATCCCGCGCCGTCTTAGATCGGCGATGAGTTCGTCGACCGCCGACGGTTTTTTTTGTACATCGTAGAGTCGTTTCACGTACTCGGCCCGTGTGAACGGATTTTCGGGAACGGTCTGCGCCGCCGCGATCCACGCGAAGGCGAGAACGATCAAGACTATGGATATGGATTTCATTGTAATGATCTAAATATAAACTAAGAACTAAAGATGCCGCGCGGATGATCGCGGTTTGCCGCAGGCGATGATTCAAGATTCAGGATTCAAGTTCAAGATTGCCCGAAGCCCGGAAATCTGGAATCTTGGAATCGGCCACGGGGGCTGGAATTTTGGAATCCTGGAATTCTGGAATCGGCTCCGGCCGCTGAAATCTTGGAATGTCGAGTTCCCAAAACAAAAGAGCGGAGAGAAGCTCCCCGCTCAATCCAAACCTGTCCGAATCCGGGCTTCAATCCAAATCCAAATCCCAAATCCCAAATCCGAAATCCTAAATTAGTTGACCCACTCTTCCTCGTAGTTCAGCTGCCAGTGACGCGTGACCCAGTTCTGAGCGGCCACCATCACGATCTGTTTCCACTTCTTGACGTTCTCCATGATCGAAAGCGCCGCGAGCGGCTGGCTCGGATCGCGTTCGACACGGATTACCTCGGTCGGGACCTCGATGATCTTCTCTTCGTTCTCGAAGATGTGCAACTGGACTTCGCTGCCTACCGGCGGCAACGTCTCGAGATTGACAAGCGTGCTCGATTCGCCAACATTCTCGGTAAATCCGTTCGCGCTGACCGTCTCGCCACTGACCTTATCAATCCAACTCGCGCGAACCGTAAGATTGGCCATGATGCGCTGGTTGTATGGTGTTTTCACTGCTGGTTCTGAATAGTGCAAATTTGACATATTATTAATCCCCCTTTTTCGTTTTCTGCCCTTGAACGCTCGGATAATAGAAATCCTCAAAAATCCGCGAGTAAACTAAACCAGAATTACAAAAAAGTCAAGTATGATTAAACCGCTCAAACCGCGCAATGTGAAAAAACTCACAAATATAAGAGTTTCCTGACACTTTTCTCGCAGCGGGAATTATTTTCGATTTCAAAACTTGACACGCGGTGCTGAAAATGGTTTTCTAAAATCGCTCAAACCGCTCATGCGGAGACAAGAAACTTATGAATTTCATTGAAAAAATCAAAGATCATCCGATCGTTCCGGCGCCGTTCTCTAACGCCCGAACGATCGAAAAGGTTGCAGAAGCTCGCTTGCCGACGGAATTCGGCGATTTTCGCATCGCAGGCTACCGTTCAATGACCTCGGACGAAGAGTTCGTATGCGTCTACAAGGGCGAATTCCATCAAGATGTTCCGGCGCTCGTGCGGATCCATTCGCAGTGCCTGACCGGTGATGTTTTTCATTCGACGAAGTGCGACTGCGGACCGCAGCTTCAGCGGGCAATGGAACTGATCGGGCGTGAGGGGCGCGGCGCGATCGTTTACCAGCATCAGGAAGGTCGCGGGATCGGAATCATCAACAAGATCCGCGCATATGCCCTGCAAGACGAGGGCGCAGACACGATCGAGGCGAACGAACGGCTCGGGCTTGGCGTCGATCTTCGTGTCTACGACCAGTGCGTCGAGATTCTTCGGGAACTCGGGATGGGCAAGGTGCGCGTGATGTCGAACAATCCGGAAAAACTTAAGGCGATGCGGGACGGCGGTCTGACCGTCGTCGAACGAGTTCCGCTCGAATTCCGGCCCTCAAAGAACACTATCAAGTATCTGACGACAAAGAAGTTCCAGATGGGCCACCTTTTGCGACTAGTAAGCTAACGTGACTGATTAAGTTATGTCATTTCCGGCGTGGGCGTCCGCGCCGGCTTTTTTCGTTTCGGCACTAGTGATTTGCAATCGAGTGCGACTATAATAACCGCGATTTCCATTAGTCCTGCTGATAGCCCGAGTGAGGTCCCAATGAACAATCCGTTCCGGTTCATCGTCGTTGCCGTTTTCGTGACGTTTGTTTTAAGTCTTGCCGCATTTTCGGCTGACCGGCCGGTGGCAGAAGAGGGCTTGATTCGGCAGGTCGTAGTGGTCGGCGACGGGGCGGGTTACGTCGTGCTTGATGACCGCGTTCTCGCGACCGTCAATGATGGATTGACCTGGAGGGCGTTGGCGATTCCGCTTCTGGAAGGCGAAATCATCGCCGGAATGGCCTCGCAATCCGGCCGGTTGGTATTGGTCACGGCGGTTGCCACGGACGCCGGTCTCTTTTATCGCTCATCATCCGATGGCGACACCTGGGATCGCCACCGAATCGTCCTGACGCGCGCGGATAGAGAGGACGCCGCGGTCGATCGGATCGAATTCGTGAACGGTTCAACGCTGCGCATCACACTCGCGTCGAGTTCCAATTTCAGGCGGACCGCCACTTATGCGACGGGCGACAACGGCGCGACGTGGCGGCGCACCGGTCATTTTGTTGAGCCGAACACCGAAACGGTCGGCAGGTCCGACTCCGCGCATTACGGATCGACGGTCTGGACGATCGAAACGGCCGGTCGGTGCGAGGGTGCCAAGCGGGGATGCTGGCAGGAGACGCGGCTGACAAGCGGCGGCCGCGAGATCACGCCGCCCGAGATTGCAAACCGGAACGACCTTGTACGGGCGGCGGCGAGGCTTGAGGCTGCCGATTCGGTATTTGCCCAGCCGCCCGGCGGCACGACGCGGGTGAGTCTGCAGCGCGGATTCGACAAATGCACCGCCGCGACCACAGCGCAGATGCAAACGTGGTGGGACAATTCTTGGTTTTATGACGCGAACATCTATATGTCCGGCCGTAATCGTGCTTGTTCGCAGCCCCAGCTCAGCGCCGCCTGGGTCGAAGCCGTAACCGCGCAGGGGTGGGGTTTGATTCCGACTGTGGTTGGCTATCAATCTCCATGTTCCGTCAGCACCTCGAGCGTCAAGCACAGTTCGGATCCCGTAGTTGCCGAACAGCAAGGCCGCGGCGAGGCGGATATCGCCGTCGCCGACGCGATCAATCTCGGGCTGACCGCGGGTTCGATCCTGTATTACGATATGGAACGCTACGACGACGTCAGCGGGACCGGTGCCTGCTCGACTCCGACAAAAGCGTTTCTTAAGGGATGGACCGATCGCGTGCACGAACTCGGCTATCAGTCAGGCGTTTACGGTTCGCCAACGAACGCCGTCGGCGATTGGCTCAATATTCCCGAACAGAGCCGAATGGATGCTGTTTGGCTGGCGCGTTGGGACAATGTCATGTCGGTTTGGACATACAATTCCCCGTCGCCGGTGGTTCCGGACACGGCGTGGGGGAACCATCAGCGGATCAAACAATGGCAAGCGCCGCATAACGAAACTTGGGGCGGAGTGACGTTCAATATCGACGGAAACATCGCCGACGGACCAGTTGCCTCAGCCCTCATCGCGAAGAACAAGCGCGCCGATTACGACGGCGACGGCAAGAGCGACGTCTCGGTTTGGCGCCCCTCGACGGGCGTTTGGTACGTCTCGCACAGCGCGACGCCGACCTACCTGATCCAGACATTCGGAATCCCGACCGATACGATCACGCCGGGCGATTACGACGGGGACGGCAAGACCGATCTCGCGGTCTGGCGTCCGTCCGACGGGGTTTGGCACTTCTATTCGAGGTCGATTTATACCGCGAACCAGTTCGGAACTGCCGGCGACGTTCCGGTCGCAGCTGACTACGACGGCGACGGCCGGACCGATATCGCGGTCTGGCGTCCGGCGACCGGGGTCTGGTATATCAGGAACAGTTTCGACAGCCGCGGAACGTCGTTCACGATCCAGACCTTCGGACTCAGCGGCGATATTCCTGTCCCCGAGGACTTCGACGGCGACGGGAAGGCCGACCTCGCAGTCTATCGGCCGTCGGAAGGTGTTTGGTATCTCCTCAAGTCCACCGAGGGCTTTGCCGCGATCCAGTTCGGCCTCAACGGCGATTATCCCGCGCAAGCCGATTACGACGGCGACGGCCGGTCGGATCTAGGCATTTTCAGGCCGTCAACCGGCGTTTGGTATCTTTACCGCTCACAGGCCGGGATCACCTCGCTTCAGTTTGGTTTGACGGGCGATGTTCCATCGGTCGGCGATTTCGATGGTGACGGCAAGTACGATGTCGCGGTCTTTCGGCCCGACACCGGAATTTGGTATCTCAACCGGAGTTCGGCCGGCTTTTCCGCGAGTCAATTCGGCCTCAACGGAGACCGGCCGGTCGAGTCGGGCTATTTGCCCCCGAATTGAAGCCCACGACAATTTGTTACGCAGAGTTAACGTCAAGGTAACTCGGCGCTAAGCCGAGGCAGTTAGACTTGTTTCTACGGAACTCAATTTGCAATAAAATTTGCACGACGAATTGAGTCTGCACGGCTTTGGGGATTCCGTTGAACCACGCGAATTCAGGGAACGTGTGTCGCTTCAATAGTTAGCGGTTTTGTGTGGCGTTTTTTTTGCGTTTTTGGTGGATTGCCGGTCCGGATTTTGCAACGAAAAATCCAAAAATCGGTATTCGAAAATCCAAAAATCGAGATACGTGCGCCCAAACGAAGTGACTCTAAGCATTCTCTTTCTAATGATTTTTCGAAAATATGAGGTTAAAAAGAGTCTAGTGACCAAATCTTTTTCTTTTAGATCCTTAGCCATAGCGATTTTCATGATGAACCTTGGTTCGGCCGTTACCGCGCAGTCGCGCGGATGAACGGGAAGCATCACCGGCATCGTTTCGGATTCCGCGGATAACAAGGTCTGACGGGAATCGCTTTTAGAAGATAGATGAGGTCAAACAATAACGGAGGCTAAATTAGTAATGATGAAAAGATTTCTTACGCATCAGATTTTGGGATTGATGTTGGCCGGTATTTTTTCGGTATCGGTCTTTGCACAGGTTACAACTTCCGAAATGGTCGGCCGGGTAACTGACGCGCAAGGAGCTCCGGTTGCCGGAGCGGTCGTGGAGGCCCTTCACGTTCCTTCGGGCACGAATTATACGGTTGCGACCAATGAATCCGGTCGCTACACGATCCCGGGTATGCGTGTCGGCGGTCCCTACACTGTCAAGGTGATTCAGGCGGGTTTCAAGGAACAGTCTGTAAGTGACATTCAGCTCAGTCTGGGAACGGCGGCGACCGTCAACTTCACATTGAGTACCGCGATCAGCGAAACGGTGAATGTCCAGGCTGAGGACAATGCGATTTTCAGTGAAACCAAGACCGGAGCTTCGACGTCGGTCAGTACCCAGCAGCTCGAAAACCTGCCGACGATCTCGCGCCGTATCAACGACTTTACGCGCCTCACACCGCAAGCCGGCGGCGGCGGCACCTTTGCCGGACAAGACAACCGTCTCAACAACATTACGGTCGACGGTTCGTATTTCAACAACTCGTTCGGACTCGCCGGACAGCCTGGCGACCGAACGGGAGTTTCGCCGATTTCGCTGGACGCGATCGAAGCGGTTCAGGTTAACGTCGCTCCGTATGACGTCCGCCAGGGAAACTTCGTCGGCGCGGGCGTCAACACCGTGACGCGAAGCGGAACGAACACGTACGGCGGTTCGGTTTATTACCTTTTCCGCAGACCCAACCTGGTCGGGAAGGAAGCGGGCGACAACCCGTTCAATCCCGGCGAATTCAAATTCAAGAACTGGGGTTTCCGTTTTGGCGGACCGTTGCCGTTCCCGAACTTCGGCGAGGGCGTTCCGTTCTTCAATTCGGGCAAGAACAAGCTCTTCTTCTTTTTCAGCTTTGAAAAGGAGGCCCTGACGCAGCCGGCGACGACGTTTGTCGCCAACACGGGCGGTCAAACCGTCGGCGGAAATATTACGCGCGTTTTGGCGTCCGACCTCAATGCTTTGAGCAGCTACTTGTCGCAGAATTTCCAGTATGACACCGGACCGTATCAGGATTATCCGTTTTCGACTCCGGCCAAGAAGTACTTGTTCAGGTCCGACTACAACATCAACACGACGAACAGGCTCAGCGTCCGCTACGTCCAGCTCGATTCAAGCACGGATGTCTTGGAATCGAATTCATCGTCGCTCGGATTCGGCAACCGCAGAACGAACCTGAATTCGCTGAATTTTGCGAATTCGAACTACTCGATCCTCGAGAATATCCGTTCGATCGTCGGTGAGTGGAACTCGACGTTCGGCAGTTCTGCCTCGAACAGCCTGATCGTCGGTTATACGAAACAGGATGAAAGCCGCGGTTACAAGGGCGAGTTCTTCCCGCTCGTCGACGTTCTCTCGGGCGGTTCGACGTATACGAGTTTCGGTTTCGAACCGTTCACGCCGAACAACGAACTTCGCTACAATTCGCTCCAGATTCAGGACAACCTGACATTCTACCGGGGCTCGCATACGATCTCGACCGGCTTCAGTTTTGAACGTTACAAGTCGGAGAACGTATTCTTCCCGGGTTCACAAAGCGTCTACGTTTTTAACTCGCTGGCGGATTTCTTTACTGATGCCAACGACTACCTTGCGAATCCGAACCGCACGGTTTCGCCGATTTCGCTGCGCCGTTTCCAGGTCAGATGGTCGAATATCCCCGGACTCGAGAAGCCGATTCAGCCGCTCGAGGTCAACTACGTCGGATTCTACGGTCAGGATACGTGGAAGATTCGCGATAACTTCTCGCTCAATTACGGCGTCCGGATCGACACCCCGTTCTTCGGTGAAACAGGATTTGCGAACGCTCAGGCAAACGCTTTGTCCTTCACCGACGAAAACGGACAGTCGGTTCAATACAGGACCGAAAAGCTGCCTGACGCCAATATCCTTTGGTCGCCGCGCGTCGGTTTCAACTGGAACCCGTTTGGCGACCGTAAGCTTCAGGTGCGCGGCGGTACGGGTATCTTCACGGCCCGCCCGGCGTATGTCTGGATTTCCAATCAGATCGGCAACAACGGGATCCTGACCGGATTCGCACAGTTCGACAACACGACCACGAGACCGTTCGATCCGAATCCCAACCGCTACAAGCCGACAAGCGTCAGCGGTGCGCCGGCGACGTCGTACGAGTTGGCGTTGACCGATCCCGGATTCAAGTTCCCGCAGATCTGGCGTACAAGCATCGGTGCGGATGTCAGGTTGCCGTTCGATTTCATCGGCGGAGCCGAGTTCATCTACAACAAGGATGTCAACGGCATCTACTACATCGACGCCAACCTGCCAGCCCCGAATTCGGCCTTCACGGGCGTCGATAACAGACCCCGTTGGACCGCTGGCAATAACATCTACAGCTTCATTCCCAATGCTGTGGTGCTGAAGAACCAGAATGTCGGAAAACAGTGGAATCTCTCGTTCACGATCGAGAAACCCATTGCGAAGGGATTTTGGGCGAAGGGAGGTTACAGCTACGGCAAGGCGAAGAACACGGTTGACCCCGGTTCGATCGCGTTCGGTTCGTGGAACAACAACCAGCACTCGGGTAATCCGAATAATCCGGGAGTCGGACTGAGTTCGGCGACCCAGGGACATCGCGTCTTCGGGTCAGCGACGTACCGGATCGAGTACTTTAAGTTCGGTGCGACGTCGGTCTCGGCTTTCTGGGAAACCAGCCGTGGCATCAACGGAAGTTACACGTTCAGCGGCGACCTGAATGGCGACGGTGGCACGAGCAATGACTTGATCTACATCCCGCGTGACACCTCGGAGATGAACTTTGAACAGTTCACCTCGAGCGGAACGACGTTTACCGTCGATCAGCAGACCGCCGCCTGGGAAGCGTTCATCAATCAGGACCCGTACCTTTCGAAGCATCGCGGCCAATATGCGGGACGCGGCGGCGCATTCTTGCCGTTCTTCACGAGCATCGATTTCAGCGTTGCGCAGGATTTCATGTTCAATCTCGGCAATACCAAGCATAAGTTCCAGGTCCGAGCCGATATTCTGAATTTCGGCAACTTCCTGAACCACAGCTGGGGCGTCGGAAATGCATTCACGTCGCTGCAGCCGCTGATTGCTCGCGGTGCCGATGCAAATGGTAGGGCGCTTTACCGCCTGCGGAATTTCGGGACGAACTTGATTTCAAATTCGTACACCCCGACCGCCGGTACGGGCGACGTTTACCGCATCCAGATCGGACTTCGGTACACGTTCAACTAAACATTTCGACTTTTAAGTCTTTTCTCGAATGAGATCTTCGGCCCGTCTTATGGCGGGCCATTTTCGTTTGGGAATTTGGATTTCGGATTCGGGATTGAGTTTGGGGCCGAAGACTTGTCAGCATCGATTGCACGCGCGAACTCCCGCCCTCAACTCAGGCTCAAATTTCAAACGGCGGCCAGAAATCGCAAATCGCAATTCGAAAATCGCAAATGTTACAATCTCCCCGTGAAGATCCTCCAGATCTCATCGGCCCGAACGTATGGCGGCGGCGAGCGGCATTTCGTCGATCTCTGCCGTGAACTCGCGCTGCGCGGACATGAGGTTCATGTTGTTTTGCGTCCGACGAACGAGTGGCAGGCTAAGCTCGACTTCATCCCGAATGAACGGATCATTCACGCGTCGATCAGAAACTCGTTCGGGATCTTCAGCGCCCAGAAGATCGCGCGCTACGTTCGCGAGAACGGCATCGAGATCGCCCATGCGCACGCCGGCCGCGATTACATTCCGGCGAGTCTTGTCTGCCGTATGGCGAGCGGCGTCAAATTCGTTCTCACGCGCCACGTTCTTTTTCCGATGAAGGCCTTTCACAAGCTTGCGTTGCGCAATCTGAGCAAGGCGATCGCGGTTTCATCGGCCGTTGCGAAGAACCTCGAAGATATCTTTCCGGCCTCGAAGATCGCGCTTATCCCAAACGGCCTCGATGAACCCGAACTGTCGGGGGAAAAGCGTAAGGAACTGCGCGAAGCGTTCAGGTTCTTCCACGAGATTCCGTTTGACGTGCCCTTGATCGGAACGGTCGGTGAACTTAAGCCGTTGAAGGGGCAGCGCGACTTCGTGCTTGCGGCGGCCGAGATCGCGGGGTCATTCCCCGAAGCACGCTACGTCATTGTCGGTCGAGACAATTCTGTCGGCCGAACGTTCCGGGCCGAACTCCGGCGGCTGGCGAAGGTGTTTGGGATCGGGCAAAGAATGCTGTTTCTTGATTGGATCGATGACTTGCCTTCATTGATGTCGGCGCTTGACGTCTTCGTTTCGCCGTCGCATTCGGAGAGTTTCGGTCTGGCAATTCTGGAAGCGCTCGTCTGCGGAGTGCCGGTAGTTTCGACGGAAACTGAGGGTGCGAAGCAATTGATCGACCCCGGAACCACGGGGATTCTCGTTCCGATCGGAGAACCGGTCGCGCTGTCGCGGGCGGTCATTGAAAGTCTTGCGGATCCTGACGGCTCGAGAGAGGTTGCCGTCGCCGGCTGTCGTGTCGCCCGCAAAGAATTTTCACTCAAAAGGATGGTCGACAGAACAGAGGAAGTTTATCAGAGCGTACTGTGAACGGGTTCAACATTCAAAATTCGGCATTCAGTATTCGCAATGTCAGTTTCGTCATGAATCTTGAACCCAGATTGCGCCTTAAAGATTCTTGCCCGCGAGATACGCGAAAAGCGCGAACGCCTCTTCGGTTGTTTGGCGGTATGCAAATGCGTACCGGCTGCGATTTCGGATCACAAGTATTGTAAAGAAGCGGTTTACGGTCGCAAGCGATCAAAACATCAAACATCCGACCGAGATTTTGAACGACGGTCATTTCTTGCGTGTTCAGCCGGTTTCGCGGGAAACAAATCCTATTGCGTAATCCCGGTTGAATGCTGAATTCTGAATCTACAACCGTCTTCCCATTTCCATTCCGAGCGCCTGGAGCGCGTTCGCCGGCCGGATCATGACCTCGAAATCGACGATCCGTCCGTCGTCGCCGAGTCCGATCAGATCGACTCCGCGCAATGAGAGGTCACCCATTCGCGCTTCGAACTCAAGGCACCAGTCAAATTCGTTGACGATTTCCCGAACATAACGAAATTCTTCGAACACGCCGCTGACGGTCATCAGGATATGCGTCGCGGCCGCCTTTCCTTCTTTCGGCGTCCAAACGAACGGGGAATGGAAAATCACATTATCCGCAAGAATCGAATCGAGGATCGAAGGATCCGGGTGTTCGATGAACGAGTGCCACTGTTCAAGGTTTTTCGACATGCGATCATTATAAATTTTGCGATTCAGGATTCAAGATTCAAAACGGCGATCGGATGTCAGTACAGTGAACTTGAATCTTGAATGTCTTGAATCTTGATTGTTGATTCTTGGAGCCTGTCGGAATAACACGGGCGGCTGAGTTCAGACCGGATTCAGCGTGCGAAGCACGCGCCGTTTCGATAGCACCAGGCGAAGGCTTGGCCAATCCCCGAAGTGGGTTCGTACCCGTAAACCCGGAGCGTGTGAAACACGCGGCGTCTGATGAAACGTGCGAAAGGTTCGCGTGTTTCACATGCTTTGTTTGGTTCCGAATCATTAGCACCACGTTCCGCTTCGCTCCACGTCGTGCTATCGTCCCAACCCGTGCTCCGCACGCAGAATCGGGCCCACAATCCGTGCTTGTGGATTAATCCGACAGCTTCCAAGAATGAAGAATCAACAACAGGAATTCCGGACTTTACTGAAATTCTTGAATTTCGAGTTCGCCGGCCAAACGCAGGGGCGCAGAAGCGATAACCCCCGGCGGCGCGAAGCGGAGCCTGGGGATCCTATCCGAAGATGATCAAAGCCCCG
>JAKQII010000071.1 GCA_029557535.1 Acidobacteriota bacterium | reverse complement strand
GCGAGGAAACCGCCGTCGACGACGAGTACTTCGCCGGTCACAAAACTGGCCGCCTCGGATGCAAGGAACACGGCCGCACCGGCAAGTTCCTCGACCATTCCGAATCGTCCCATCGGAGTCCTCAGCTGAAACTCCTTACCGCGGTCCGTTGATTCGAGTAACTGCCGGTTGAGATCGGTTTTGAAGACGCCGGGCGCGATCGCGTTTACGTTGACGCCGCGCTTCGCCCATTCGATCGCGAGCGATTTGGTCAAGCTCGCGACGGCGGCCTTTGACGCGGCATACGCCGCCACCTCATAAAGCGCGACGAATGTCGAAAGCGAAGCAATATTGATGATCCGCCCGTATCCGTTGGCCAGAAAATGCTTGCCAAACACCTGACAGGCCCGGAGAGTCCCCGTAAGGTTCGTTTCGATGATCGCGTCCCAGTCGTCTTGCGGAAAATCGATCGTCGGCGCCCGCTTGGTGCGTCCCGCGCAATTGACGAGGATGTCGACTTTTCCGAATTCTTCGACTGTTTCTCTCAGCAGGTTCTCGAGCGACGCCTTGTCGCCGACATCCGACGTCAAGCGCAGTGTCCGGCAACCTTTTGCTTCGAGCGCGGCGGCTGTCGATTCGACCTGTTCGGGACGCCGCGAACTGCAGACGACGTTCGCGCCGGCATCCGCGAATCCGTCGGCGATCGCGCGACCGATCCCTGAAGTCCCGCCGATCACAACCGCCGTGCGGTTGTGCAGACTGAGTTTCTCGTACCCCATAAAAAAAATGTTATGTCAAAAAAGGAAAAGGTAATACCACTTGAAAAAAGATGTATGTAGTCTCCATCACCTTAGCGGAGATTGTCAAGTCCGTCAAATCTGGATATTCGGTCAATTCCTGAATGTTTTGAGGGATTTGAGGTCCAAAAGCCAATTTGTCACTTGCAAATAATTGGTCAAACCAATTATCATACATAGACCCTTTTAGCAGGTGATCATGTCGACCCAAGCAATCCAAAAACTTGAACCCCGCGCTCAGTCGGGTAACGTCTGGCTGAGCGGAGGGAACGGCGCGTTGCCTACCGGAGATTTCCCCGTCTATAAGTTCGAGGTGCTGCCGACCGAAGCTGAAGTCGGCCGGGCAATGCTCGACGAACTGGAGTCATACGCGTCAACAAAGAATGGCGACCTCGTTGTTGTTCTGCTCGGTGGTCGCGGAGCCCAGGCAATGTACCGCATCATCCGGGAACGCGCTGAAACGGACGAACTCGACGCGCTGCTGGCACGACTTCATGTTTTCACGCAGGACGCGCTGGCTCCGATGCGTATGGACAACTCGCTTAGTTTCGTGCGTGATTTCGAAAGGCTGCTGGGGACGAAGTTCTTTTCAAAGATCAAGAGTTTTACGTCGATTCGGACCGAGACGGATGATATCGAGCACGAAATGTGCGTTTACGTGGAAACGATACGCGATCTGGGCGGAATCGACGTCTTCTTTCTAGGACTCGGACCCGAAGCCGAAGCGGCCTCTCATATTTGTTATATTAAACCCGGATCCGGGGCGCGTGCCGGAGATTGGGCCGGCATCATTCCGATCTCGCCGACGATTCTTGAGCACCACATCAGTAAGTTCAAGGTCGGCGGCAGCACAGTTTCGGCAGACGACGAAGCGGAATGCCGCAGCGCGGGCCATATTCTGACTCTCGGCCCGGCTGCCGTTCTCGGTGCCAAAAAGATCGTGCAGTCGATCGTCGACGCCTCGACCGCGCCCGGAAAGATACCGAGTTTCAGGCGTTTCGTCGAAACCGAACTGTCGCCGGATCCGGGAGTCTTGGCGCGCCAGTGCGACGAAAACCCCGGACTTTGGATTCGGCTCCACCCGAACGTATCGGCGTTTGTTCTGCCGGATCTGCTGTCCTGAGATGATTGCTCGCAAATCAGATTTTATGGCTGAAAACGCTACCCTATCGAAGGCAAAAATCTCCGACTACGCGATCATCGTCAACAGTGACGACAACGTCGCAGTCGTCAAAGCCACGATTCTCACCGGCACGGTGGTTGTTTTGCCGAACGAGGATGAAATCACGATCGCGGATGAAGTTCCGCCCGGACACCGTTTTGCGATCGAGGAAATTCCGGCGGGCGAATTCGTCGTCCAGTACGGCCAGCCGATCGGTACGAGTCTCGGTATCTCGAAAGGTGAATGGGTAACGCACGACAACATGACCGACGATGTCCCGGTCGTCCGCGATTTACCCGAAGATCAGGAACTGCCCGAACCCGACTATTTCCCGAAGGACAGGATCGCCACGTTTGAAGGTTACCGGCGCGCCGACGGACGGGTCGGAACGCGCAACTTCGTTCTGATCGTGCCGACCTCGATGTGCGCGAGCCATGAAGCGTCGCAGATCTCGATGATGGCGGAGTTCATCCACTACAACCGCGAGAAGTATCCGAACGTCGACGGTGTCGTCGCGATACCGCACAACAAAGGCTGCGGCTGCCAGGACGGCTCGACGCTCGATGTGATGATGCGTGTCCTCTCGAACTACGCGGACCATCCGAACGTCGGCGGCGTCGTGCTCATCGATCTCGGCTGCGAAAAGACGAATCTTTCGTATGTCGACAAATACCTGATGAACCGCGAAAAACCGATCGACAAACCGGTTTTCAAGATCGGGATTCAGGAGGTCGGCGGGACGCAAGAAGCGATCAAGAAAGGACTCGGGTACGTCGCCGAGATGCTGCCCGTCGTCAATGACGTGAAACGTGAGACTGTCCCGATCAGTGAATTGATCCTCGGCGTGAAATGTGGAGGTTCCGACGGGTTTTCAGGGATCTCGGCCAATCCCGCGCTCGGACATACGGCCGACCTGCTGGTCCGATCGGGCGGAACGGTGATCCTCACCGAGGTTCCTGAGTTTTGCGGGGCGGAGCATATCCTCGCGCACCGCGCACGCGACTTCGAGACCGGCAAGAAGATCTACGCGATGGTCGATTGGTTCAAGAAATATGCCTCTCGTTTCGGCGCTGTTCTGAATGAAAATCCGAGCACGGGCAACATCAAGGGCGGACTCCTCAACATAACGATCAAGAGCCTCGGCGCGATCGCCAAGGCCGGCACAACGCGGATAGAAGACTGCATCGAATATGCCGAACCGCCGGTCCGGCGCGGCGTAAACCTCATGCAGGGACCCGGTTACGACCAGGAATCGACACCGGCATTGGTCGCCGCCGGAGCTACCGCGGTGATCTTTACGACCGGACGCGGAACAACCATCGGCAACGCGATCGCCCCGGTCATCAAGCTTGCGTCAAACAATCCGATCTTTGAACGCATGTCCAACGATCTGGACGTTTCGGCCGGAAACATCATCGAGGGAACCGAGTCGATCGAATCGGTCGGAGAGAGACTTTTCGAGCATCTTCAGAAGGTCGCCAGCGGGGAAATCCTTGCGAAAGCCGAAGAGAACAAACACCGCGAATTTCAGTTTTGGGCAGAGCAGACTGTTTCACTGTAGGATATAAGCATTCGATCTTATGACCGACGGAACAGTTTTTCAGACCAATCTCAGCGCAGGGTCGGGAGCGACCCGGAAATTCGACGTACTGGTACGGCTGATCCGTGCCGCTCAACCTATCAGCCGAACGGAAATCGCGGCGCGGCTCGAAATCGACAAGAGCACGGTATCCGAATACGTCAAATCGCTTCTCCGGACCGGTATCGTGACCGACGAAGCGCTATTTACGGGCGATTCAGGACGTCGTTCGCGCGCGCTTGTGTTTGCCGACGACGGCTCGTACTTCATCGGGGTGAATCTCGGAGTCCGGACGACGCAGGTCGGCACGACAAACCTTGTCGGCGACATCACGGAGATAGACGACTTTCAGACCCAAAGCGATCCGGAACTCGTCCTGCGACGCTCGAAGGAGCTGATCGAACAAATATTTGAATCACGCGGACGCGAAAGATGCCGGATGATCGGGATCTGCGTTCCGGGCTTGACGGACGGCGACCGTCGGAAGCTGATCTATGCTCCGAACCTAAACTGGCGAGACGTTGACATCGCCGGTTATTTCGACGATCTGGGTGACATTGGGATAGTCGTCGAGAACGATTCGTCGGCCGCAGCGATGTACGAAGCGAGACTCCAGCTCCGGTCACCGGGGCTCGAGAAGTCGAACGACTTTGTTCTCGTTCGTTCAGGTACGGGAATCGGCGTCGGACTTGTGATCGGCGGCGAAGTTTATCGCGGGGCAGGGGCGGCACGCGGGATCGCGGGCGAATTCGGTCACATGACGATTGTCGCCGGCGGAAAACCGTGTGTTTGCGGAAACCGGGGCTGCTGGGAAAAGTACGCTTCGGCCGCGTCGGCGGCGTCGCTTTACCTCGGCGACCGGCCGTTGCGCCCGAACGAGTCCTTGCCGCGATTCGTGGAGATCGTCGGAAAGGCCGAAAATGGAGAAATCCGCGCGCAGCGGACGCTTGAAAAGATCGGCGAGTATCTCGGCGTCGGGATCGCGAATGTAATCATGGGCGTCGGAATTCCGCGGGTCGTCGTCAGCGGACGATTGGTTTACGGATGGCGGTTTATCGAGAAACCGCTTCGCGACGCGGTCAAAAAGAGCATCGTCGGATCGATGAAGGGTTGGACTGTTGAAGCCGGCGAGCCGGTCGGAGCGGCGATCGGCGGAGCCCTCGAGGTTGCAGCGGACGAGTTTCTGAGACGACTTGAGATCTAGTTTGCGGGGATCCGCAGGGGTGATTATGAACAGCAAGATCGCATTGAACAAAATTGAGCGGGAAACATGCGTCGTTCGAAATACGCACACGGGAAAGGGACGGAACATCGCCGTCAGCCCGGACAATACCGCGACGAGAAATTTGACGTACGGCCGTATCATTCTCGACGAGACGTCTCCGTCGGTCAGTTACGAGACCGGCGACCATGAGATCGGACTGATCTGCCTGAACGGAGCAGCGAGCGTGTCGGTCGACGGGACGCCGTATGAATTGAATCGATATGACGCGCTTTATGTCCCGCGGGATTCTTCGGTCAAAGTAACCCCGAACGGAACAACCTGTGATCTCGCCGAGGTTTCGGCGACCGTCGAAGCAAGATTTCCCGTGCAGTTCGTCGCCTTCGATGAGATCCGAAAGGATCCATCACTCCATTTTGTGGTCGGCAAACCGCCCACTGAGCGCGATCTCAACATCCTTATCGGGAAGAACGTCCAGGCCGGCAGGATCATGGCTGGAGTCACTTTTTCGTCCGACGGTAACTGGACGTCGTTCCCGCCGCACGAGCACGCCCGGCTTCTTGAGGAAGCATATCTTTACATCGACATGCCGGCGCCGCAGTGGGGACTTCAGATGGTCTACACAAACCTCGATTCGCCGGAACTTGTCGAGGTCGTGCGCGAAGGCGACGTGATCGTAATGCCCGAGGGCTATCACCCGAACGTCGCCGCTCCGGGCGGTTCGATCAACTTCCTCTGGATGATGGCCGCGAACCGTGAAATTGAGGACCGTCAGTTCGGGGTTGTCAACGTTCAGCCCGAATACGCGACCGGCGGATCGGGACTCGAGGCTTCGCGAAAGTAGTTCGGATGAATCGAAAATGATCCTGAATAGTTTCATGCTTGACGGCAAGGTCGCGCTCGTGACCGGTGCGAATTCGGGCCTCGGGGCGGCGATCGCGGTCGCCTTGGCAGAAGCCGGAGCCGACGTCGCGGTTCATTCGCGATGTGCGGAAGCGGCATCGGAATCCATCGCCGGCGTCACCGCCACCGGACGGCGCGGCGAGGTCGTCACCGGTGATCTGGCCCGATCGGACGCGGCCCGGTCGATCGTCGAACAGGCGGTCGAAAAATTCGGCCGGATCGACATTCTGATCAACAACGCCGGAATGATCCGGCGCGCGCCGGCGGTCGACTTCTCCGAAACCGATTGGGCGGAAGTCCTCGAGGTCAATCTGTCGTCCGTTTTCAGGCTCTGTCAGCTTGCGGGACGCGGAATGCTCGAACGCGGCGGCGGAAAGATCGTGAACATCGCGTCATTGCTTTCGTTTCAGGGCGGGATCACGGTTCCGGCGTATACGGCGTCGAAATCCGGCATCGCGGGACTGACGAAAGCGCTCGCGAACGAATGGGCGCGGCACGGCGTCAATGTCAACGCGATTGCGCCGGGTTACATGGAAACCGACAACACGGCGGCGCTGCGTGCTGACGAAACGCGAAACCGCCAGATTCTTGAGCGCATACCTGCGGGACGTTGGGGGGCGTCTGCAGACATTGCGGGTGCCGCCGTTTTTCTGAGTTCCGACGCAAGCTGTTACATGCACGGACATATTCTTGTGGTCGACGGCGGTTGGATGGGCCGCTGACCGCATTTAATAGAGAGAAGACTATGCAGATCAGATCAAAGGACGAGTGCCGCTGGGATCTCGTCAGTTTGGGTGAAGTAATGCTTCGGTTGGATCCGGGCGATAAACGGATCCACACGACACGCACGTTCCAGGTCTGGGAGGGCGGCGGCGAATACAATGTCGCGCGTGGGCTCAAGCGCTGTTTCGGCATGGACACGGCGATCGTCACCGCACTCGCGGACAATCCCGTCGGAAAGCTCGTTCAGGACCTCATCTATCAGGGCGGCGTCGATCAGTCGCACCTGAAATGGGTCAAATACGACGGGGTCGGCCGATCGGTCCGTAACGGAATGAACTTTACGGAGGCAGGTTTCGGCGTCCGCGGAGCGCTAGGGTGTTCGGACCGCGGACACACGGCGGTTTCGCAGCTCAAGCCGGGTGATATCGACTGGCGCAAGATCTTCGAGCAGGAAGGCGCACGCTGGTTCCACACCGGGGGAATTTTCTGCGCGCTGTCTGAAACGACGCCGGACGTGGCACGCGAGGCGATGCAGATCGCGAAGGAATGCGGAACGATGATCTCGTACGATCTGAATTACCGCGACTCGCTCTGGAAGGCAGTCGGCGGGCAGTCAATGGCTCAGAAGGTCAATCGTGAGCTCGCTCAATATGTCGACGTCATGATCGGCAACGAAGAAGATTTCACGGCGTGTCTCGGGCTGGAAGTCGAAGGCCAGGACGAGAATCACTCGAAACTTGATATCGGGAGTTACCGGAAGATGATCGAAAAGGCCGTGGCGACGTACCCGAATTTCAAGGCGGTCGCGACGACGTTGCGCAACGCAAAGACGGCCTCGTTCAATGACTGGGGTGCCGTATGTTACACGGACGGCACGCTCTACCAAGCAACGATGCGCCCGGATCTTCAGATCTTCGATCGCGTTGGCGGCGGCGATTCCTTCGCGTCCGGACTTATCTACGGGTTTCTGACCGATCGAGGTCCGGAATATGCCGTTAATTGCGGCGCCGCGCACGGGGCGCTCGCGATGACGACGCCGGGCGACACGACGATGGCCTCGTTGGCGGAGGTCGAAAAGGTCATGAAGGGCGGCGGCGCGCGGGTGGCGAGATAGTGAGCGGTGAGCCGTGAGCAGTGAGCAGTGAGTAGTGAGCGGTGAGCAGTAAGCCGTGAGCCGTGAGCGGTGAGCAGTGAGAAGTGAGCGGTGAGCGGTGAGCAGTGAGCAGTGAGCGGTGAGCAGTAAGCAGTGAGCGGTGAGCAGTGAGCGGTGAGCAGTGAACAGTAAGCAGTGAGCAGTGAGTAGTGAGCG
>JAKQII010000054.1 GCA_029557535.1 Acidobacteriota bacterium | reverse complement strand
GTACGCGGTGTTCGGCGCATCGGCGACCGACTTCCCGTCGCAGGGCGACTATGACGGCGACGGCAAAACGGACGTCGCGGTCTGGCGTGGCAGCGCGACGCCCGGGGCGAGTGCCTTCTGGTTCCTCGGTTCGACGAGCGGCGCAGTCGGTGTTCCGTTCGGAGCAACCGGCGATTACCCGGTCGCCAACTTCAACAGCCATTGATTTTTTCGATCAACCGAAAACCCGCGATATCCTTCGGGACGTCGCGGGTTTTTATTAATACTTCAGCGGATTCGAAATGCCGGATGTCGAGTATGTCAGAAACTGATTTCCCCGGCGGCACTGATTTCGGCGCCCAGTTTCTGGATCGAATGGACGCGCCACTTTTCATCGGGAGAAGTGAAGTCGGTTCGGAAGTGGCCGCCGCGCGATTCCTCGCGCCAAAGCGCGGCCGTCGCGATCAGTTTCGCGAGCGTTACAAAGTTGCGGGACGCCGTTGAAAGATGCGCCGATTCGATCTGATCGAACTCGCTCAAGGCGCGCTTCAGGGAATTTCGATCGCGAAGGATCCCGACGCGCTCCCACATTACCCGCTTGACGCGCTTTTTGACCGCGGTCGTGACTCCAAGGTGTTCCTCGGAACTTGGGAAAACAGGCTCGCCTTCGCGCCCGACCTCAACCGGGGCTATTCCGGCCGCATCTTCGAGGATCGAGGATCCGGCGCGCGCACCGAAGACAAGGCCTTCCAGCAACGAATTCGAGGCGAGCCGGTTTGCACCGTGAACGCCCGTACAGGTCACTTCGCCGGCGGCGTATAGTCCCGGGATCGTCGAACGCCCGTGCAGGTCGGTCCTGATCCCGCCCATGCAGTAGTGCGATGCCGGCGACACCGGCAAAAGGTCCTTCGCAATATCAAGATTGTAGAAGCGGCATGTTTCGTAAATTTTCGGAAACCTCCCGCGCAGAAAGCTCTCACTCATCGCCGTCATGTCCAGATAGACGCTGCGGGTACCGGTCCGGCGCATCTCCGCGACGATCGATCGCGAAACGATGTCGCGCGGTGCGAGTTCCAGCCGTTCGTCGTAATTCCCCATGAACCGCTCGCCGTACTTGTTACGGAGAATTCCGCCCTCGCCGCGCATCGCCTCGCTGAGCAAGAATCGCGGCGAATTTTCAAGATTGAGCGCCGTCGGATGGAATTGCACGAATTCCATGTCTGCCATCTCCGCTCCCGCGAAATATGCCATCGCCATGCCGTCACCCGTCGCGACCGCCGGATTCGTGCTGTGTTGAAAAAGCTGTCCGGCACCGCCGGTGCAAAGGACGACACCACGCGCGAAAAGGCTGCGCGGGGATCTGAGAATCGGATCGAGAAAACGGACGCCGACACAACGGTTGTCCTCGATGATCAATGATTCGGTATTGGCGAACGGCGTTAGCGTGATCGTCTTTTCCTGCCGCGCCCGTGCGATCATCGCCCGAACTATCTCGCGCCCCGTCGAGTCGCCGTGGGCATGAAGAATGCGCCGCCGCGAATGTGCCGCTTCCTGCGTGAAGACGAGTCTGCCGCCGTCCCGATCGAACTCGGTCCCCCAGTCGATGAGTTGTTTAATGTATTTCGTGCCTTCGGCAACCAGGACCTCGACGGCCATCTCATCGCAGAGACCGGCGCCGGCGACCAATGTGTCGCCCTCGTGCAGTTCGGCCTTGTCGTCGTCAGAGAGGACGACGGCCACTCCGCCCTGCGCGTATTCGGAGTTGGACTCGCTCGTTTTGTCTTTTGTCAGGACCGAAACATGCGCTCCCGAACCGGCGATTTCGATCGCCGCCCGCAATCCCGCGACACCGCTCCCGATCACGACAAAATCGGTCTCAAGTGACATCAAGAGGAAATTTAGCAGATTCGGGCCTGAACGAAAAGAAGACGTCGAGCGCAAACTCTTGACAACTCAACGGTTTTGATTATTGAATCTATTCAAGACGCAATGAATCAAACCGAAAAGAAGATGATTAAGTTTCGGAAGGGTAAGATCGAGGGCGTAGTTACCTACACCCTCCGGAAATTTGTTGACGACCGCGGCTGGCTCGCCGAACTGTTCCGGCACGACGAGATCGAGGAAGAATTTTACCCGGCGATGGCCTATGTCTCGGTGACGGAACCCGGCGTACAGCGCGGGCCGCACGAACATGTCGATCAGGCCGATCTGTTCTGCTTTCTCGGAAGCGGGAATTTCAAGCTCGCGCTATGGGATAATCGCGAGGGATCACCTACCTACCGCACCACGTCGGTCCATTTTGTCGGTGCGGACAATCCGACGGCGGTCATCATCCCGAAAGGCGTAGTACATGCGTACCGCAACATAAGCAAGTTCGAGAAAGGCGTCGTGATCAATTGTCCAAACCGACTGTACATGGGTGAGGGAAAGAAGGAACCGATCGATGAGATACGACATGAAGACGATCCCGAGACGATCTTCCGATTTTAGATATTCGATTTTAGATTTTGGATTTGGTTTTTCGAACAAGTTTTTGAAATTTGAGAATTGAGATATATATCGAACCTCGAACCTTGAAGCTTGAATTCAAACTTCGGCCGCCGGCGGCGTTGATCCCGCACGAACGCAGACCGTTGCCACCTGGAGCAATTGCTTCCGGGCCGCGACGGGTCAGCCGGCGGCCGACCTTCAATTCTTAACGGCATCGACCATCTTCAATGAAAATCGTCCGCATCATCGCGCGCCTCAACGTCGGCGGCCCGGCACGTCACGTGATCTGGCTTACCGAGGCGATGCGCGACGGCGAGTTCGAAACCGTGCTCGTGGCGGGGACGGTTCCCGAAGGCGAGGAGGACATGGGATATTTCGCAGCGGATCACGGTGTCGAGCCGGTTTTCATTCCCGAGATGAGCCGCGAGATGTCGCCGAACGACGCGGTCTCCCTTTTCAAGGTCCTCAGGTTGATTTCCCGTGAAAAGCCGGATGTCATCCATACCCACACTGCCAAGGCCGGAACGGTCGGTCGCCTCGCGGCATTGCTTTACCGATGGCTGTTTTGGAAAGACGTAAAGGTCGTCCATACGTTCCACGGACATGTTTTTCACAGCTATTACGGGCGACTCAAGTCCTCAGTCTTTCTCGCGATCGAGCGTGCGTTGGCGCGGCTCGCTACCGATCGGATCGTCGTCATCAGCGATCAGCAGCGTGACGAGATAAATCGTGTATTCGGGGTCGGACGGACCGAACAGTTCGTTGTGATTCCGCTCGGAATCGACCTCGGGTCGTACGATCCAGCTCCGGGAGCCCGGGAATCGTTCCGCGAATCGATCGGTGCCGTCTCCGATGAGCTGGTCGTCGGTTTCGTCGGACGGCTTACCGGCATCAAGAATCTCCCGATGCTAATCGAAACGGCCGGGCAATATCGCGCAACGATAGCCGGGGCCGGTACGAAACTCAGGTTCGTAATTGTCGGAGAAGGTCACGACCGCGAATCGCTTGAAAACCTCTCGCGCGAACGCGGGACCGACCGGATCATAAGTTTCGTCGGACACCGTGACGACCCGCAAACGTTCTACGCCGGACTCGACATCGTCGCGCTCTGCTCGCTGAACGAAGGAACACCGCTTTCACTGGTCGAGGCGATGGCCTGCGGCAAGCCGTTTGTCTCGACGGCCGTCGGCGGTGTCGTCGATCTGGCGGGCCCGCTTTCAAGCTCGGAAAACGGTTACGAAATTCGTGAACGCGGCCTCACGACCGCATCCGGCGATGTCGGCGGATTTCTTAACGGATTGCTGCGGTTGGCATCCGATCAAAACCTCCGGGATCGCCTGTCGCAATCAGGGCGGCATTTTGTGGTATCGAATTACTCCCGTGACCGCCTCGTCGCCGACATCCGCGGACTGTATCGCGGACTTAGCCAGCGAAATCGTTGAAGTGCTTGATTTTGGAGTCCGATTGTTTTGTAATTATGGGGAAGTTGGCGCTCGATTAGCTGTACGTTCGTAACCCGATGTTCGAGGTTTTTCCCTACCCTTTCTTGGTCGGTGCGGTGAGCTTCGCGCTTTCCGTTCTGACAACCTTCGTCGTTCGAGGTGTTGCCCGGCGTTATGGCTTCGTCGCCAAACCCAAGGTGGACCGGTGGCACAAGAAGCCGACCGCGATGATGGGCGGGGTCGCGATCTTTCTGACGACCATCATCGCCTACTTCGTTTTTGTCCCTCAGACGCGCGACTCGCTCGTCATAGTCGGCGCGAGTTCGGTCCTGTTCCTCGTCGGACTGCTTGACGATCTGATCAACATCAAGCCGTACCAGAAGCTCTTCGGGCAGGTTATCGGGACCGCGATCGTCATCGGGTTCGGACTCAAGATCCCGTGGACCGGATACGAGTTGCTCGACATCTGGATGACGGTCATGTGGATCATCGGCATCACCAACGCGATCAATCTTCTCGACAACATGGACGGACTGGCCGCGGGTATTGCCGCGATCGCTTCGTGTTCTTTGGCGATCGGATTCGGCGCCGACGGACAGATCGAGGAATTGCTGCTGATCGGCGTGTTTATTGGAGCTCTGGTCGGATTCCTGGCATTTAATTTCAACCCGGCGTCGATCTTCATGGGCGATTGCGGATCGATGTTCGTCGGTTTTCTGCTCTCGACCTCGGTTCTTCTCAATCAGGTCGGCGGACGCTCGCGCGGCGTTCTGACGATCCTCGCCGTTCCGGTTCTGATCCTTTTCGTCCCGATCTTCGACACGACGTTCGTCACGATTCTTCGGAAGCTCTGGGGTCGCAAGGCATCGCAGGGAGGACGCGATCACACGTCTCACCGGCTAGTAGCGCTTGGACTGTCCGAACGCGCAGCTGTCCTGATGCTTTACGGCTTTGCGATTCTGGCCGGCGCGATCGCGCTTTCGGTCCGCGAGCTTCAGACGAGTCAGAGCCTTGCGCTGATCGCCGCCTTCACGATCGTGCTTACGATAATCGGCGTTTATCTTGCAAAGGTTAAGGTTTACGAAGAGCAGGAGGAAGAGTTGGCGCTTCAGACGGGCGCAGCGTTCGGGTTCCTGCTGAACCTGTCGCACAAACGCCGGGTCTTCGAGATTCTTCTCGACGCGATCCTGATCACGCTCGCCTATTATGCATCGTATGTATTGCTTTTCGGGCCGTTCGAAACGAGCGGCAACTGGGATCTTTTCATCAACACTGTTCCGATTCTCATCGTTCTGAAGTTGTTCGCGTTTCTCGCGGTCGGAGTGTACCGCGGAATCTGGCGATATACCGGAATCCGCGACTTCCTGACGTTCTTCCGCGCCAATGTTTACGGCTCGATCCTGAGCGTGCTCGTCATACTTCTCGCCTATCGGTTTCAGAACTTCTCTCGAGCCGTTTTTGTCGTTGACGGTGTTGTGATGTTCCTCGCGCTTGCCGGCAGCCGGATCGCGTTCAGGCTGTTCCGTCAATTGCTACCGATCCCGATGTCCGAAAACGGTCGGAACGTCCTCATCTACGGCGCCGGGGACGGCGGTGAGATGATCCTCAGGGAGCTGAAGAACAATCCGGAATGGGAATACAATCCGATCGGATTCGTTGACGACGATCCGCTCAAGAAGGGCAAGGTGATCCATGGCCTGAAGGTATTCGGAGGCAATGGCTCGCTGAATCAAATTTGCCGGGAGCTCGACGTCCAGGAGATTTTGGTTTCGTTCAGGCGTCTCACGCCCGAACGTCTTCGGGAGGTTCGTGCGATCTGCAGCGAGTCGAATGTGTCGCTGAAACGTGCCATGATCCGCATCGAGCCGCTCGATTTTGACTAGCCGCGTACTGATCATGCCGGAAATCGTTATTCATCAAACCGCGTCGGGACGGCGCGCCGCTTACGCCGCCTCGTTGGTGGCGATAATCATCGGGCTCGTGGTCGCGGCGTCTTTGTTCGCCGACACGATCGCATCGCGTGCAGCCTACAAAGAGGTCGCCGCGTTCGCCGTCAGGATCGCGCCGTGGAATCCGCGAACGCATTCGGCGCATGCCCGGCTCCTCGAGAAAACGTTCTATCCCGAAGATCTTCCGCGCTCACTCGAGGAGTATGAGACGTCCGTCGCATTGTCACCGCGCGACTTTCAGCTATGGCTCGACCTTGGACGCGCCCGGTCGCGATCCGGCGACGATGCGGGCGCCGAAACCGCGCTCAGAAAGGCCCATGAGCTTGCGCCGAACTATGCGCAGGCGTCCTGGGCCCTCGGAAATTTCCTCTTGCGACAGGGCAACGAAGACGAGGCGTTCGGACTGATCAGGCGAGCTTCGGATAGCGATCCGACGCTCGCGAATCCGGCGATCGCGAATGCGTGGCAAGTTTATGACGGCGACGCCGCGACCATCCAAAAGCTTGCCGGCGACTCGCCGAACCTCCGGGCCGCGTTGGCGGCATTCCTTGCGCGCCAAGGCCGGTTCGACGATTCGGTGGCTGTCTGGACTTCGCTGTCCGATTCACATCGTGTTGATCAATTCAAAACACAGGGCGACGACATCCTTCGTCAAATGCTCAATGCGAAGCGTTACCGCGATGCCGCCGGTCTCTCGGGCGGCAGATTCCAAACCGGGAATGCCGACAACGGAGGGTTCGAGAATCCCGTCTCGCTCCAATCGCCGTCGGTGTTTGAGTGGAAGCTTCCGAACGGCACGACTCCCCAGGTTGCATTCGACGAGGCACAGAAACGCTCCGGGAATCGAAGCCTGGTGCTCGTCTTCGCCAACGATTCGGGACCGTCCGGCGCGATCGTCAGTCAGACCGTCGCCGTTGAACCGAACCGGCAGTATTCGATCCGCGGCTTCTACAAGTCGGATCTGAAAGCCGCCGCGACATTGCGCTGGGACGTCGTCGGAGCTGACACGAATGTGATCGCGTCCGCACCGAGCCTGGAGGCAAAAGCCGATTGGACCGAATTCCGGGTTTCATTCACCGTTCCCGACGGTACAGATGGAGTGACCCTGAACCTCGTCAGGGCCGATTGCAAAACGGCGATCTGTCCGATCTCGGGGCGAGTCTGGCTCGACGACATTGAGTTTGTCCAGAATCAAAACTGATCCGATGACCGAAAAGATCGAAAAGCAGGGACACGACACGGTTAATGTGGCCGCCGAAGAGCCGGTGTCCGTCAGTGCTGCGTCACGACTCAACAGTGCGGCGGTGATCATTCTCTACGCCATCGTCGTTTTCGCGACACTGGCATATGGGGCGGTTGAAACCTGGTCGGTCGGGTTCATTTCGGTTGCGACCGGCGTGCTCGTTGCGCTCTGGCTCATCGACGGGGCCCGGCGGAGCGAATTCCGGCTTGACGCGAACGTTCTTCAGCTTTTTATCGCCGGCCTGATCGTGATCGGCGTCGTCCAGTTGCTGCCATTCCGCTCATCGGGCGTCCCGGGACTCTCGATTCCCGCCGCGTCGTCGATCTCGATAGATCCGTACGCGACGTGGAACGCCGTCGTTCTGCTCGTCATTCAACTCATCTTCTTCGCCGCGGCGTACGCCCTGTTCAACAACGCGGATCGCGTCAAACGACTGGCCGTGTTTGTCGTGACATTCGCCGCATTGCTCGCGTTCTTCGGGATACTGCAGAGACTCGCGAACCCGCAGGGCATTTACGGATGGCGTCCCACTCCGCAGGCGATCCCGTTCGGGTCATACGTCAACCAGCACCATTTCGCTGCGCTGATGGAGATGTCGATCGGACTGACGCTCGGAATTCTCCTGGGAAGGGCGACAAAAAAGGACAAACGGCTGCTCTTGGTGATCGCGCTCGTCTTGATGACGATCGCGATCGGACTTACGGGATCCCGCGGCGGAGTTCTCAGCTTGGTCGCCGTCGCCGGATTTGCGGTGATCTTTCTTTTCGGCCGGCGGTCGAAAATCGCCGAGGACGAACCCAGCCCGTTGCCTGGCAAATGGACGATCGCGGCATTCGGCGGTTTGTTTGCCGTTTTTCTCGTCGCGGCGTTACTCTTTCTCGGCGGCGACGAATCGCTTCTGCGGGGCATCGGGATCACGAGTCAGGACGACGCGAGCAGCGGCCGCTTTCATTTCTGGTGGGTCGCGGTACAGATATTCAAAGATTATCCCGTACTCGGGGCCGGGCTTGATGCTTTCGGGACCGCGTTTCCGCAATACGACACCTGGAACGGGGCATTTCGCGTCGAACAGGCGCACAACGATTATCTTCAGATTCTATCGGATGCGGGAATTGCGGGTTTCGCGTGCGTAGCGGCTTTCGTTTACTTTCTCTTCCGCAAGGGCTTCGCGATCATCGGATCGGAAAACGAACCTCACCGCCGATCGATCGCCATCGGCGCGCTCGCCGGTTGCTTCGGGATTCTCGTCCACAGTTTTTTTGATTTCCCGCTGCGGACGCCGGCAAATGCCTTCTTTTTTCTGCTTCTGGTGGTTTTGGCGACGACCACGGTTCGCTTTCCGCGACACCGGCACCGCCACCGGCGATAGAGTTCAGGGAAGACTCTCAGCCACGAATCCGTTCTTGACGAAAAGCCTCAGAACCCATGGCTTTTCAGGTTCGTCGTTGTATTCCGCATTGTTCAGCGTTCCGCCGACGAATAGTTTTGCGCCGTCGGAAATCGGCGGCACGGGGCTTTCGAACTTCACGTATTCGAACGAATGGATACCGGTCCCGCCGTTGTCGGTCGCGGTCGTGCGGAGTTCATCCACCGAACCTTTGACGCGGCACAGATAATTGAGTTTCTTCGAACAATCATCTGCGTAGAACCGGGCCGGCATTATGATCTCCTTGCCGATGTTCTGTGCAACGACGCCGTCGAGTTCGGCCCATAAGGCTTCGGCATCGGTGTTTCGTCCAACTTCGTAAAGTCTGAGAATTTGCCCCGAAAGCGCATACATCCGGATGTATCGAAGCTGCGCCAGCTGGCGTTTTTCGTTTTCGACCTGCACGAGTTCGAGGTCGGCCTTCGCAATGTTCGACGCGACCGTCCAGTTTTCGTTCTTGAGCGCGGTCGCGAGCCTCCGCCAGTCCTCTTCGGGGACCAGATACGGCTTGGGCTGTTTGAGGTTGACGTCGACCTTTGGCTTTGGGAACGTCCGCGTCGGCGTTGTGCGCCGTTGCGCCGCCGCCGGCACGAATAAGGCCGCGACCAACGCGGTGACGACAATGCTGTGCAAGATCATTGCTTCTTGAGTAAACGTTCGCGCGCCGCTATCGCTTCAAAGTAGCCTCCGCCCTTGACGTCGCCGATCTTGATCGCGGCCTCGTAAATCCTGATCGCGTATTCGTCCTGATCGTAATACTCGTAGAGCCTGCCGAGCGCAACGTACGTCAGCGAGATCAGCGCGGGATCCGTTCCGGGAGTGTCCTTTGCGAGCGTCAGCAGGTTCGAAAAGTGCGCCTGAGCTTCCTTGATGAACTCGTTCCGTTCTTCAACGTCTGTCACTGCCGCCGCCGAAAGGCTCTTGACGCGGCCAAGCGCGTAGTAGATCCGAAGGTCCGACGGATTGGCATTCAAAAGCGCCTTCAACTCCTTGTCGGCCTCGATATATTTCTGCCCCTTGATCATCGGCTCGATCTCGAGCAACCGCTTTGTAACAGGATTTTCGACAACGCTGAGCGCCTCTTTTCGCCGCTCCTCCCGGTACGCGATCGCGCGTTTGCGGGCGGCATCGCTGTCCTGCAGCCGATTCGACTCCTTCGAAGCGTCGAACGACAAGACCATGTCGCGAAAGACGCTCGCGATGTCGAATTCCGACTCTTCAAGACCCTTCAACTGTTGCGCAAAATAGAAGGAAAGAACCGCGCCACTCTCGTACGCCTCAGCAAGTCTCAGCGTCAGTTCGTCCTCGAGCCGCGGCATTTGGAAACGGCCGTCGATCAGATAAAGCTCGGGCGTCAGCTGAACCACCTTTCGTCCCTCGGAATCGACCGTTTCGCTGATCGGCTTCTTGCCCGAATTCCTTCTGGCCTCGGCCGTCTCGGCCTGAAATCGCTGATGAAAAGGCTGTCGGGCATCGACCGCCGCGACGATCGACCTTGATACCGCAAGCATAAAGTCGGGAGAAATTTCCGGTTTCACCTTGCGCCGTTCGTCGAGAAGCGCCCTGATGCCGGTTTTCATCGCGACAACATCGGCCGAGTTCTTGAGAACGATCGGATCGAGAACGAACTGAAGATACGCACGACGCGCTTCCGAATCGTCGAGTTCGGTTGCCGGCGGCACGATCGCGTAATAGTCGTCGCCGATGTTTCGGAAGTTCACCGTGCCCGGGGCCGCAAACATGTCAGGCACGACGAAGAACCGGCGTTCGTGTTCGCGATATTCGGTCTTGCGGAGTTTCTCGGACTTGCTCTTTCCGCGTTGAATTTCGGTCTTTACGGTCTCGGTATACACGAGTGTCGGCTTCGTATGAAGGTACGCGAGCACATCGCGGACCATGCGCACGGTCGTCGGCCTCATCAAGTCGCCAAGCGCCTGGTACTCTTTGTAGTATTCTTCGACCTTTTGGGAAATCGTGTAGGACTGCTCTCCTCTTCGAACGATGCTTCGGTAAAACTGCCGGACAAGCGGCGAAAAATCGAGCACCTCGAGCAAGTCTCCGGGAAGATCGGTGGCGCGCGCGGGCTCGTTCAGATCGGGCACCGGCCCGAGCGAATAAGCCATCGAAATGAACGGTGCCGCGACCTCCGCCGGAGTCGCCGTCGAGTGGCGTTTGCGGTACTGCTCGATGAAGAACTTCATCTTCTGAACAAGTTCCGGCGAAAGCCCGTCGAGATCCGCCCGGACGCGATTCTTGAATTCGGTGCCTTTGTCGGTCATCGGCGTATCGAGACCGGCGGCCTCGAGCGCCAGCGAAACGACGATCAGACGCCGGTCCGGCTCGATCTTGACGCCGTACTGCGTCAGGTCGAACGGTTGCGGATTGACCTGCGCGAAGATCGCTTGGGGCAGGATCAGCAAGATTAGAACAAATACTGCTTTTCTCATTACGCTCGTAACATGAACGTCCGGGCTGACGAATTCTCTCGTCGCCGAATGCGTTCGGGTGCGTTTCTTTGCCGCTTGTTAAAGATGCGGCGGCCTGAATTCAGGATGTCCCCCAACAAAAAAGGACAAAGGAAATCGCGCCGAAGCGCGCCTCCTTCATCCGCTTGAGAATCACTCTGAACCTATTAATTGTAGCTGGCAAGCGCGTCGCCTTCGTTTTCGAAAACGTCGAACACAGTCAGGAGCTTGGTGATCGCAAGCAGGTCCTGGATCTTTTGGGTAAGGTTGAGAAGCTTCAGGCTGCCACCTTCCTTGTTGACCGCGGTAAAGCTCGAAACCAGTTCACCAATGCCGCTCGAATCGATGTATCCGACCGTTCCGAGATTGAGCAGGATCTTCTTCTTGCCTTCTCCGAGCAAGCGGCGGATCGTGTTTCGGAGGGCAACGCTGCCTTCACCGATCGTCACCTTTCCATCCATGTCGAGGATGGTGATGTCGCCAGCCTGACGTTCCGAAATATTAAGTTCAGCCATTTTAATCTCCTATTGAATTAGTAAGCGTTTGATTGCAATTTTTAGATGAAATTTAGCAAAATTTGCGGCGAAAAGAAAACTAGAGCAGCCTTTTTATCATCCGCACGATCGTACCGCCGCCGACGTGACGCTCCCACGCGACCTGATCGACAAAATTATGCATGAACAGAATCCCGCGGCCTGAAGCCTTCAGCAAATTCTCAGGATTCGTCGGGTCGGGAACCTGATCGACATCAAAGCCCTCGCCAAAGTCGCGAATCATTATTTCGATTCCGTTTACGAGCCCGATCAGCGTGATCTCGACCATCTTTGTCGAGTCAAGCTTGTTGCCGTGCTTAACCGCGTTCGCGACTGCCTCGCGGACAGCCATGTCGATCCCAAAAATAGCGTCGTCGCGAAAGCCCGCGACCGTCGCAAATTCGACGGTTCGAACCACAGCCTCATCGATCGCTTCAATCGTGCTCACGATCGAGAATTTCGTTTCGTTGTCGGTCGCCATCTACCGAATATGTGTTCCGGAATTTGAAAAACTGTTGATAAGTTTCGTTTTTCGCGGCATTGATGTCAAGACCGACGCCTTTTCGCTTCGGCGACCAAACAGGTTCAGATATGATTTGATTTGCCGATTCGACAACGAGACGGCGATCTTTTTTTCAAAGCGCCGGAGGATCTGTAAATGACCGAGAAGGCCGAACAGCTAGCCAAGAAGTTTCTTCGTCGTGAATGGGAGAAGCTGACAGAGCGCGAGCGGCGTGTGATTCAATCGTTCGTTGAGCGGAAACAAGTCAGCCGCAACCTATCGAAAGCATACGATGACGATCGAACGTTCGGAGAGCGACTCGCGGACCGCGTCGCCTCGTTCGGTGGTTCGTGGACGTTCATCTTCATCTTCGGCGCGATCCTTGTCGCCTGGGTCATTATCAACTCCGTTCTCCTTCTGAACCGTGCGTTCGACCCATACCCATACATTCTTCTCAATCTCTTCCTGTCGATGATCGCGGCCCTCCAGGCACCGATTATCATGATGTCGCAAAACCGGCAGGCGGCCCGCGACCGGCTCGACGCCACTCACGATTACGAGGTGAATCTCAAGGCGGAACTTGAGATCCGCGACATTCACGACAAACTCGACGACCTGCGCGAACAGAAATGGCTCGAACTCGTCGAACTCCAACAGGAACAGATCAGGCTGCTCGAGCAATTGCTGGAAAGCAAAAAGTGAAACGGCAAAGGCAAGATTCAAATATTCAAAATTCAAGATTCAAGACCGGGACGAACATTGACTTTGAACTCTGAAAACTGAGATCAGAAATTTGATCGCTTAACGTCTCGAGTCTTGAAATTTAGATCTTGAATCTTGATTCCTGAATACAGTTCTTGCCTTTTTACTTTTTACTTTTTACTTTTTACTTTTTACTTTTTATGAAGATTTCACCGGTTAAGTCATTGAACGGCACGATCTCGCTTCCCGGCGACAAATCGATCTCGCACCGCGCGGCGATGTTCGCCGCGATCGCCGACGGCACGACGACGATCACGAATTTCGGCTCGAGCGCCGACTGTGCCTCGACGCTGGCGTGTCTCGCGCAACTCGGGGTCCGATCTGAACGTGACGGCGCAACCGTGATCGTCCACGGCGCCGGCAAGTACGGACTGAAAAAGCCGGAGTCGCCGCTCGACTGCGGGAATTCCGGGACGACAGTCCGCCTGATCTCGGGTATTCTCGCCGGACAGAAGTTCGATACGACGCTGGTCGGCGACGAGAGTCTGTCGCGCCGGCCAATGAAACGCGTCGTCACGCCGTTGGAGTTGATGGGCGCAGAGATCGAATCAAACGACGGCAAACTGCCGATGACGATCCGCGGCAGCCGCGCCCTCAATTCGATCGATTACACGATGCCCGTCGCAAGCGCGCAGGTAAAATCCTGCGTTCTGCTCGCCGCACTCTACGCCGACGGCAGAACATCGGTGTCGGAACGAGTTCCGGATTCCAGCCCGGATTCCAAATTCCACGATTTCACGATTCCAAAGAACGCTGATTTCAAATCGCAAGTCGCAAATCGAAAATCGAAAATTCCCCTGACTCGCGATCACACCGAGCGCATGCTCGGCTGGTTCGGCGTCAACGTTGTCATTGACGATTCGGGCCGTGTTTCCGTTTCGGGAGACTCACGGCTAACGGCGCGGGATTTCAAGGTTCCGTCGGACGTCTCGTCGGCGGCGTTCTTTCTGGTCGCGGCAAGCTGTCTTCCGGGTTCGGACCTGACGATCGAGAACGTCGGGCTCAATCCGACGCGAACGGCCGTGATCGACGTCCTCCGGCGATTCGGCGCGAAGATCGAGCGGTTCGGCGAGTCCGAAGTTTCATGCGAACCCGTCGGAAGTCTGCGCGTTCTTGGTTCGGACGCTCTTCCGGGCGATCCGGGATCGAACCTGGTCGACGGCGACATCATCGCGAACCTGATCGACGAGATCCCGATCCTCGCGGTTTTCGGAACGCAATTGAAGAGCGGGATCGAGATCCGCGGGGCGGCGGAACTGCGTGTCAAAGAGTCTGACCGGATCGCTTCGGTCGTTGAAAACCTGCGGCGCATGGGAGCAGCGGTCGAGGAGTTTGAGGATGGATTCCGCATTGGACGCTCGGATCTGAAAGGTGCCGTGATCGACAGTTTCGATGACCATCGAATCGCCATGGCGTTCGCGGTCGCCGGGCTTGTCGCCGAAGGCGAAACCGAAATTTTGGGAGCCGAGTGCGCCGGCGTCTCGTTTCCGGAATTCTTCGAAACCCTCGCAGGCGTTTGCCGCTGACGTAAAAACCCCCGAGAATTACTCAAATGACTGATGATACGAGGATCGTCCTGACCGGATTCATGGGTGTCGGCAAATCGACCGTCGCCAAGCATCTCGCGTCGATCCTCGGCTGCGAGCGAGTCGATCTTGATTCGGTGATCATCGAACGCGAGCACCGGACGATCGCGGAGATCGTGGAAAACGTCGGCATCGGTGAATTCCGCCGGATCGAGAGTGAGGTCCTCGCGGATGTGATCGGCGGAAGTGCGAAGATAATCGCTCTCGGCGGCGGCGCCTGGACTATCGAGTCGAACCGCGACCTGATCCGGTCGGGACGCATTACGTCGATCTGGCTCGAAACGAGCTTTGAGCGGTGTTGGTTGAATATCGTTAATTCGCGGCGCGTACGTCCTTTGGCGCGGAATAAGGCCGAGACGAAAAAGCTCTTCGACGAAAGACAGCGCTTGTACTGCCTTGCCGATTGGCACTATATAATCCGGGCCGACCTGACCTCTTACGACGTTGCCCGGCAGATCGCCGAAGAGGTTTTTTCATTCACGATTAACTAGATATTTTTCGAAAATAGGGTAAACTAAACGGCATATACCCCAAGTTCGTTATCAGTATGCCACCGGGCGGCGTGCCCAAAGGCAAAAGGAATCAAACCGTCGGTCCGGGCATATCCGGGTTCGGCAAAAGAAAGATTGAGCTAAACACAAGGAAGGATTTTGGAGGAATCAAAATGAAATTTTTTGCTGTTTTGAGTTTGTTTGCTTCACTTCTCATCGCGAGTTGCGGTGGCAGCGCGCCTGCCAATAACGCGAATGCGAACAAGGGCACCCCGACTCCGGTTGCGAATATGTCGAGCGGTACGGACAGTGAAGTCCAGAAAAAGATCGACGAGAATCTGAAGGCGAAGGGCTGCACCGGCGTCACTGTTGAAGTGAAGAACGGAGTCGCAACCGCGCGCGGCAACTACCCGAAGGGCAAACTTCCCGATTGCATGATGGCGATCAACGAAGCGAAGCCGGGCAAAGTTGAGAATCAGATGACGGAAGCCAAATAAACGGGAGGGTAAAGAAAATGTCATTAGCTGAAAAATATCAACCGTTGATCGATCTCGCGGGCAGCCTCGGCGTTGCCGATATGGTCATAAACGAGGGCGACGGTGTTCTTCATATCGACGGAGCCGCGCCGAGCGCGGATGCCAAGCAGCAGCTCTGGGACGAATACGGCCGCATCGATCCGAACTACCAGTCGGGCGATCTCGTGCTGAACGTCTCGGCCCCGGAAGCCGCGGCGAACACCTACACTGTGCAGTCGGGCGACAACCTGAGCAAGATCGGCTCCAAGTACGGCGTCTCGTGGCAGGCGATCTTCGAGGCCAACCGCGACAAGATCGACAATCCGGACCGGATCTTCCCGGGACAGGAACTTGTCATTCCGTCATAAGCTGCAAGATATGACGATCGAAAGGGCCGTTGCGCGAAAGCGTTACGGCCTTTTTCAATTTTCGATTTGCGATTTGCGATTTGCGATTTGAATTTTGAATTTCGAATTTTGAATTTTGAATTTTGAATTTTGGACATTGCGACCTCTTCCTTCCGCCTACTGTCTACTGTCTACCGTCTACTATCTATCGTCTGCTTCCCGAAAAAACCGATGACAAACACTGTTTTGCCGTGATATTCTCTTTTTGGCACTCCCGCGCCCCCCCCACGAAACTTTCTTCGCGACCCAATACACACGACGAACCATGGAAAAGCTACACGAGTATCTTCA
>JAKQII010000053.1 GCA_029557535.1 Acidobacteriota bacterium | reverse complement strand
TTGACCTCGTCACTGAATCGTCTGTTCTGCCTCTGCTTGACCGTCAGCTTTTCAAATTCACCTAAATTTGCCATCAGTTGCTCCTTTTCTGAGTTGAAATTAAACTCAAAAAACGGTCAACCTATATCAGGCAAGCACAGTAAGCAGTGAGCGGTGAGCGGTGAGCACTAAGCAGTCAGCAGTTAGCAGTGAGCGGTGAGCGGTGAGCGGTGAGCGGTAAACAGTGACCAGTGAGCGGTGAGCGGTGAGCAGTAAGCAGTCAGCAGTCAGCAGTTAGCAGTGAGCAGTGGGCAGTGAGCAGTGAGCGGTGAGCGGTGAGCAGTGAGCGGTGAGCAGTTAGCGGTGAGCAGCTGGTACGCCCGTTGTTGAGCGGGCCCAAAACCTCGATCCAAATTGGCAAATCGCAAACGGAGATCTACCGATTCTCAGGAAGTAACTCGTAGTTCCCGACCGACCGGTTGTAGGCGTCGAGTGCGCCGACCGAATCGGCGGTCTCGTCGAGCATCTGCTTCGTCATCGCTATCGAATCGGAAAGCTGCTCGAAATCGAGCAGAGAGAATTTCTCGGGCGTAGACATCGTAACGATCTCGTCGTTCAGATAGCCGAAAAAGTTCTCGATCGACTGCAACTGGCCCTCTACGAGCTTGACCGAATTCTCGATCTCGTCGAACGACGCAATCCGCCGTTTGAGAATCTCGACGTTGGTCTGTTGAATGCGTCTCGTCTTCTCGTCCGGAGCGCTTTCGGCCGCGCGGTATGCCTGCGCCAGCTGGTTGTGCACGGCCTGACGGTTGATCGATTTGAGGTGCTTCTTGCGTCGACGGTATACGTCGAGAAGATCGACGAAGTCCTCCCATCGCTGTTCAAGTGACGTCAAATTGGACGGCAATTCTCTCGCGCCGGTGAACTTCTTGTAGTTGTCCTGGATGTTCTTTTTCTGCCACTTAAGGTAATCAACCGCCTCTCGCTCCCGCGGCGAGAATTCTTCGCGGATCAATTTCTCACGGTATGCCCGACTTGACGCGAGATAGCGTTGCTTTTCACGTTGGTTGACCAACTGGCGGTAAGCAGGAACCATCGGCAGGAAAACGAGATACACCGCTTCGCAGATCAGGGCCACGAACAACGGAATAATACTGACGGTCCACGCGGCCGCCACCGCGAAGCCCGCGAAACCCCAGAAATTCACAGGTTCCTTAAAGGCTTCCCGGACGTACTTTGAATTGAACCGTTGGAATTCCTTTTGATATTTCGCTAGATCCGCCATATTCGCTGACGCTTGCCCTAGTTCGTCTCGTTGGTTTCATTGAGGATCGCTTGTTCAAGTACCTCTTCGTTGCTGACGTCCGCAGTGCCCGCGCTGATCTGTTTGCCAGCCGTCGGGGAACCCGCACCGAGAAGTCCCATCTGAGCTTTGTATTCGAGCAACTTGTCCTGCAGTTGGATGTCCATCGCCTCACGCTCGATGTCCTGCATCTGGGCATCGACCGAACTCGATCCGAGCTGGAGCTTGGCTTCCGCCGCCGCGACCCGCCGATCGATCTTTTCGCGCATCTCGTTGAACGTCGATGCATCGTCGCCGATATTGAACGTCTCCATCGTTTGCGCAAGCTGTTCCTGCAGACGAGCCTGCTTCGACGCGCTGATGAGCTGCATCGCCTCGGCGGTGCGCTTCTTCATGTTGATGACGTAATTGTCGCGTGCCTTCAGGGCCTGTTTTGACGCCGACTGGGCATTGTCGTGCTGGATGTTGGTCCGCTCGAGATCCATTTGCGCCTGCTGAAGCTGACCGATGTACGCCGTGGCGATATCGTCACGGTTCATTTTCACTGAGGCCTTGATTTTCGAATCGAGTTCAACGACCTGCTTTTCAAGGTTCTCCTTTTGCCTGGAAAGCAAGCGCTCGGTCGCCATCACCTGCGCGACGGAGTTGTTGAGTTCCGGAACCCGGTCGCGCATGTCGCGGATAGTCTGTTGGAGCACGAGTTCCGGATTCTCCATCTTGTCGAGGGCCGCGCCCGTGCTCGCTCTGAAAATTCTAGTGATTCGTTGCCACAATCCCATTTTTGTTAAGTCCGCTCCAAAAAGTAGTTAAGAAAGACCTCGCTACCGGAAAACCTTACGTTAGCGTGAATCTCAAAGTTGCAAAATACACTCCACAGTATAGCAAGAACTAGTCATTTTTGAAGAACTGATTGCGACGACGGCGAGTGCCGGCGAATGCAGCTTACCGATCGTTCGCGTCTATCCGAAGGATCTGCGGTCGGTCGGCACACCTCGGCCCTTAGCTTAAATCTCCTTGGTGGGTTAAATTACAGTTATGAACCCGACTCTTGACACTCTCGTTCGAGAACTGGACGAGAGCCTGATCGAACGCTACCAAAACGACTCGCCACTGTTTGAACGGCTAGATCAGGTCCAGCATGAAACCGGCATTCTTCATGACGACCGCCCGATCTGCCCGTTCCTACGGCCGCATTTCTTCCCGCGCTCGCGCTACGAAAACGTTAAAGCGGCGGCCGAGACGCTTCACGGTGCGTTCGAACGCCTCACCGAAGCCGCGTTGGTTGATCCCGAACTGTTGTCCGAATTCGGGCTCACCGAAATGGAGGAACGGATGGCGCGGATCGATCCCCGTCATGGCGGGCTGTGTGTTTCAAGCCGGTTCGACGCCTTTCTTGACGGCGACGATTTCAAGTTTCTCGAGTACAACGCCGAAACACCGGCCGGGATCGGCGATCAGTATTCGTTCGATAAGGTCTTCGACCTGGTTCCGGAAGTCGGAAAGTTTCTCGAAAGAAACGCGCATTGGCGTCCGAATCCCTACATCACTTTGCTCGAGACGCTCGATGCGACGTACCGCGAATTCGGCGGAAAGCGCGAACGGCCGAATATCGCGATTGTCGACTGGGAAGGCGTTTCGACCTTTTCGGAGTTTAAGATCCTCGAGCGGCATTGGTTGATGAACGGTTACAACACGGTCATCGCGAATCCGTATGAACTTGATTATGACGGGGAACATTTGCGTGTCGGCGATTTCGTCGTGGACATTTTTTACAAGCGTGTGATCATCCACGAGTTTCTCGAACGGTTTGACGAATCGCATCCTTTGATCCGCGCGTATTCCGACGGCAAGGTCTTGATGGCCAACAACTTCCGGGTCAAGATCCCGCATAAGAAGACGAGTTTCGCGGTGCTTAGCGAAGGCCGTTGGGCGCATTTGTTCACGCCCGATCAACTCCGTGCGATCGACCGGCATATTCCGTGGACCAGGCGCATCCGCGCCGCGAAGACATCCTATCGCGGCGAAGAGGTCGATCTGCTCGAGTGTGTGCGGCAAAATCGAGAGCGGTTCATTCTTAAGCCGCATGATGACTATGGCGGACATGGGATCCGCTTCGGTTGGGAATCGTCGGAATCGGAATGGGAAACGGTGATCGACCAGGCCTTGGACGCGATCTTCGTCGTTCAGGAACGGGTTCCGGTTGAAAAGACGTCGATTCCGACGTATTCCGGCGAACACGCGAACCTTGAAAACCTCAACATCGATTTTGACCCGTTTCTCTTCCGCGGAAAGGTCCATGGCGGGCTAGTCAGGCTTTCATCAAAATCGCTCGTTAACGTTTCCCAAGGAGGCGGCGAGACATCGCTTGTCGTTATGGAAAATTTCTGACCTTGTGATTTGCGGCAAGAAAATAGCCCGCGAGGTGTGATTCACTTCGCGGGCTATTTCAGTTACTGATCCGAAGATCAGTGGCTGTTGAAGTTGGCGACCGGGTAATCGCCGTTCGCTCCGAACGGAACACCGACTGCACCGCTCGTCGAACCGAGGAACCAGAAGGCACTCGCCCCGGGCGTCGCGCTGCCACGCCAGACCGCGACGTCCGTTTTGCCGTCGCCGTCATAGTCGCCCTGCGACGGGAAGTCGGTCGCCGATGCGCCGAACACCGCGTAC
>JAKQII010000038.1 GCA_029557535.1 Acidobacteriota bacterium | reverse complement strand
GGCTCCAAGTCTGTCCCACGGCCCGATATTGCATAAACAGAAATCCGTCGATAAGGAGGAATACTCTTGCGGCTGCCGCTTTCCCGTTACGCTAACTCGTCAAATACCAACGCTTATGTGAGTTGACCTTTTCATGAATACTCGAAGACCTGTTTGTAGCTGACCGTGCTCGTCGTCGGATCGCCCTTCAGTTCCTTCGCTTCCTTCAAACGCCCGACAGAATCATACTGGAACTTCTGCGTCCATTGCTGAGCGGTCCCGATCCAGCTTGAAACGCTTTCAAGCTTGCCGTTGTTCTTGAGCTGATTCTGCGAGTTGAGTTCGCCGAACCCGTATTCGTATCTTTGCGACACCTCGGCTCCGCGTTTGAGATCCTGACACGTCATCTGCAAGCGTTCGTTGAATCCGAAGTTCTGAACGGTGCCGTTGCCGAGCGCGATCTAGGTCGGCAGCGTGGCGGCGCCGAACGTGACGCCGCCGAGATAACTCCGATCGGCGGCGGCGACCGACGTCATCCGGCCCTTGGCGTCGAATCCGTTGGTCACGATCCGTCCTGATGGATACTTCTCGGAAGTGAGCTGGCCCGCCAGATTGTAGCCGTATTCGAGCTGATAACTCTGGTCGCCGATCGTCTGAACGTGTTTCACGAGCCGTCCCATCGCGTCGAAATCATAGCTCGTCTCGGTCGACGTCATTAGCCGCTTCTTACCGAATCAATTAAGCCCGAATTCACAGGAATCTTCTAAGTCAATCCGCTCATTCTGCACGATTCTCAACCGATTTCCGTATCGCATCGAGCGTCGATGACACGACCTCGTTCCCGCCGGCGACGAATATCCGACCGTTGTCGGTTACTGCCATGCTTTGAAACTCCTCGATTTCCGGATCCTGATAGACTGATGTCCATGTAAGCCCCGAATCGGATGAATAGAGTATTGCTCCGGCGGATTCGTCGTCATAGGCATACTCGACTCCTTTTTTCCGCAGGCGGATTGTGCCGCAGGCCAGGACTTCATTCCCGGAAACATAGCGGACCTCGGTAGCATTGAATCCGCGACGTTCGATCCAATGCCATTTTCCAGGCGCGTCCTGTATCATGAAGTATGTGAGTCTGCCGTTGCGGCTCCCGCCTGCCAAGGAAATACGGCCGTCACTTGCGTTGAGGAATCTAGGCGCGACGTGGCCGGTAGCAATCGCATCAATTACCGTCCACGAAACACCATCGTCAACTGATTCAAGGAACCGAGATCCAGAATACAAGGCGAGCCGACCGCCGGAAACCATAAGATCCGAAGCACCGTTTCCGCTTGTTTCCTCATTTAGCTGGTTGGCGCCGGCGGCTCTATCTGTCCAAGTGATGCCTGAATCAGTCGTCTTGAGAAGCACGATCTCCGAGAAGACCGTGTTGTTCCGCTCAATCGTGTGACCTCCAAAAACCCACGCAGTCGAATCGTCAACGACGCGCATTCCGAAAAACGTAACGTCGCCCGAGAACGATTTTGCCCAACTCTTCCCTCCGTCGCCGGTTCTGAGAATTACCGCTTCGCCTCCTGCTCCCGGGACTCTTCTAACGTTCAGCGCCAACAAGCCGATCTCGGGTCCCGCGAATCCGGCACCCGCTGGAAAACCCGATACCGGAAGCGGCGTGGCTCGCCATAAGCCACCGCCGTCATCCGTTCGGAAGAGCTTTCCGAACTTGTTGATTAGAAAGCCACGACCGTCGTTCGCGAACGCGACCTTAACGAGGTCTCCAGTTTCCAGTCTAACGTTTTTCCAGATATCGGACAGCGAACCCGTCCGGGCAGGAAAGACCTCGGCAACATCACGATCAGAAATCAACGGGATTGTCGGGCGAGGGAGCGCGGTGTGAGTCGGTGAAACTGCAGGTTGAACACCGTTCTCCATTACGGTTGACGGATTGCCGTCTGAGCAAGACGACACAGCCAATGTCAAACACAACAAGCTGAACCGCACATTACGAATGAAGTTTTCCATCTTTACCTATCCTCCCGCCGAATACGCAGTCTTCAAATGACGCGCCCGCGTCGCTATCCCCACTCACTTCGAGCAATCTCACGCCCAGTAAAAGATAGATGGAATTTCCGAGTTCATGCACTTGTGATGCCAGAATTGCCCGATTGTTACTTAGGTTGTTTCCGGTGTAGTTGGTTGATGGCCCCACCCTTTGATTTACCTTTCTTCCGCTTCGAAGCGTCGCTACCAAGTCGCCTTCTTGAAACGTGATTCCCATATCGGCCGATGTTCGTCCTAATTCTTCGAGTTCCGGCCCACTGAACGAATTGACGTCGTTGGTGATTGAATAGTTGGCAAGCCCAACTCCGACTCCGCGAATTGTTCCGCTTCCTGAAATTCTAGCGTAGCCATTCGTTCCCTTTGACGAAGCACTGAAAGCATCAATTGTCACTCCCAGTTTTTTCGCGCAGCGCGTCACTGCCTCTTCGACAGTCTCGCCCGGAGGCGGAGGAACCTCGGCCGGTCCAGCGGAATCGCCGCGATCATCGTAAATCGTCTGGCAATTCCCAATTCGCTCGTGGTAATTTCCATCGGCGTCGAACCACCAGTATCGGGTACATTGCTGGATTCTCAGCAGCCCGCTCGGATCGACGAAATTCGTCGGCTGGCTTTCGACATACGAATATCGGTTCCAGCTTTGCGGGCTGCCGACCGAGGCCGAGCCGTTGTATGGATCGGGCGATGTCCAGCGTCCGGCGCGGTTTTCGTT
>JAKQII010000018.1 GCA_029557535.1 Acidobacteriota bacterium | reverse complement strand
CGGATATGTGCAGAAAGTTTAGACCTGATTGACCTTCGGCCGTCGATTGCCACGGAATCGCAATTCGCCATGATCTGGCTTAATCGGTTGTCCGCGTCATCCGCGTTCATCAGCGGCTATTGCTTATCCGGGTTGAACTTTTATCTTTGATCATTGAACTTCATTTTTTGTCTGAACGGATGGAACTGCCTCGATCTCACATTTCTGAATTGGAAGCTCAAAAGTCAAAGATCAAAGATCCAAGTTCATCCCAGATTACGCATTGGAAGAAAATTTCTGCCCGCGAATCTACGCCAATGATCGCGAATAAGGCAGACAACTTGCCCGTTACGATTCAGCAAACGTTGACTGATCGCTGCTTATGAGGCCTCTACTCGATCATTGGTACTTGGTTGGTCACGCGTAAATTCGGGTTGATTCGCGAGAATTCGCGGGCAAGAATCTCTAACGCTTAATCTGGGTTCATTTCAAAATATCGAGCATTTCATCATGGATTAGTCCGTTCGAAGCGCAGATTGGCGGGGTGTAAATCGAAAACTTTGAGCCGTCGTAATAGGTGACCGATCCGCCGGCTTCCTCGATCAGAAGAACTCCGGCCGCGACGTCCCACGGATTGAGACCTTCTTCCCAAAATCCGTCGAAACGCCCGCAAGCGATGTACGCCATGTCGATCGCCGCCGATCCGTCGCGCCTGACTCCGCGCGAGCTAAGCAGGAACTGGGTCAGGTGACGCGCAAAATTCTCCTTCTGCTTGAAGTCGTACGGGAAGCCGGTAACGATCAATGCATCCCTGATCGATTCGGTGTCCGAAACGCGGATCGGCTTGTTGTTGAGGGTCGCGCCGCGCCCCCGTTCGGCCGCGAAAAGCTCGTTGCGCGTCGGGTCGAACGTGACGCCTGCGGCGATCTCGCCGGCGTGTTCCAATGCCAACGTGACGCACCAGCAGGGGTAGCCGTGCGCAAAGTTGGTCGTACCGTCGAGCGGATCGATGATCCACTTCCACACGCTCGAACCGTCGAGAACGGCGGCGCCGGATTCCTCCGCGAGGATCGAATGCTTCGGGTAGTATGAGCGGATCCGCTCGATGATGAGCTTTTCGGACGCAAGGTCCGCCTCGGTAACAAGGTTAATGTCGCCTTTTTTCGAGACGTTCAGCTTACGCCCGAACTTTTCGAGGAGCAGTTGGCCCGCCTCACGCGCCGTTTCGATCGCAAAATTCAACATCGCTGAAGAAGTCAAAGGTAAAAAGTAAAAGGCAAAAAGTAAAAAAGTAAAAGGCAAAAAGTAAAAGGTAGAAAGTAAAAGGCAAAAAGTAAAAGGTAAAAAGTAAAATGTAAAAACGTCGGAGTTGGGTAGTGTCAAATATTTTGTGTAAATGACGTTTTCTCCTCTTCGTTGAAACCATCTCTGGGAACCGAGGTTCCCAGAGCCCCGTCCGTCACTCGAGCGGCATCCGGTCGCCGTAGACGATCGCGAACCGGTTGAGGGCCGCCTTCCAGTCCCTGACCGGCATCGTCCATTTCCTGGCAACGTTCCGCAGCGCCAGGTAAAGCAGTTTCAGGAGCGCGTCGTCGTTCGGGAACGAGCCGCGCGTTTTCGTCACCTTGCGGAGCGTCATGTTCAGCGACTCGATGGCGTTCGTCGTATAGATCACCTTGCGGATCTCCGGCGGGAACGCGAACAGCGGGATGACCCGCGTCCAGTTCGCCCGCCACGACCGCGAGATCGTCGGGAAACGCGCGTCCCACTTCGCCTCGAATTCGGCGAGCTGCCGTTCAGCCTCTTCCGCGGTCGCCGCCGAATAGACCAGCCTGAGATCGGCCGCCACCTGCTTTCTCTCCTTCCAGCCGACGAAGTTCAGCGAATGCCTGACCATGTGCACGATGCACAGCTGCACCTCCGTTTCCGGATACACCGCCTCGATCGCCTCGGGAAAGCCCTTGAGCCCGTCGACGCAGGCGATGAAGATCTCGCCCACCCCGCGGTTCTTCAGTTCCGTCACCACCATCAGCCAGAACTTCGCGCCTTCCGTATCCGCGATCCACATCCCGAGCACTTCCTTCTGCCCGCTCATGTTGATCCCGATCGCCAGATACACCGCCTTGTTCCGGACATGCCCGCCGTCACGCACCTTGAACCGGATCGCGTCCATGTAGACGATCGGATAACAGGCGTCCAGCTGCCGGTTCTGCCACGCCCGCACATCGTCGATCACCGCGTCCGTCACCGACGAGATCAGCGCCGGCGATACCTCCACCTGATACATCTCTTCCAGGTGCTGCCTGATCTCCCGCGTCGACATCCCCCGCCCGTACATCGAGATGATCTTCTCGTCAAAACCCGTGAAACGCGTCTGATGCTTCCCGACGATCTGCGGCTCGAACGTTCCGTTCCGGTCCCGCGGCACCTCGATCGGCAACGTCCCGAACTCTCCCTTGAGCGTCTTCGAAGAACTGCCGTTCCGTGCGTTCCCGCTCTTGCGCCCCTTCCGTTCGTGCTTCCCGCAACCAACGTGCTCCGTCAGCTCGGCCGCCATCGCCCGCTCCAGAAGCCGCTTCGTCAGTTCCTTCAGCAAACCCTTCTCGCCGACAAGATCCTCCGGCTTCTCATAATCTTTCAGCAAACCGTCGATCAGTTCATCATCAATGGCCATATCTCTCCTTTGCCAAGTCTGGCAGTTAATGGCCATTTACACAAAATTA
>JAKQII010000121.1 GCA_029557535.1 Acidobacteriota bacterium | reverse complement strand
CGCCGGATCGCCTCGTATTGGGTGATGTCCGCAAAGCGCGAAGAAACGCGCAAGAGCCGCCTCGAGCGGTTGATCGAGGCGTCAGCCAAACGCGTCCGACTTTGATTGTGCGATCACCGCTTCAGCTCTTCGACCGACAGTTGATACTCGACAAACGTCTTGTTGCCTTTTTCCTTCACCCAGTTGAAATGCTCGAAGGCTTCGTCTCGCCGATTTTCGGTCAGCAGAACGATGCCGATGCAGGCGTGCGCCTCAGTTTGCGAGTCGTTGTCCTTGGCAAGCGCGAGCAATTCATCGGCCGACATCTGTCCGTCAAACTACCGCAGAACCTGCGTGCTCCATGTTCCGGGCTTTAGCAACCGCATCCATTTCTTCAAAATTGCCTCCGCGGGTTCGGTCTTGCCGGCCTTGCGGAGGGCGAGATAGCCGTGTGCTCGCTCAAGACTTAGATTGATGAGCCTTTGGCGGACGGATCGACCTTTTTCCTTTGTGGTCACGGTGTAATGACTTCCAGGTGCTTCGAAAGCACCGATTCGAGCCGAAGCGCTTTAGCAGCTTTCGCCAGCTTCAGCTCGGTTGTACGCCTGCCGGCCATAGCATCTCGCGCAGCTTTGATCGCCGTTCTTTCCCCGATCTTCGTTATGAAGTTAAGCCCTTCGAGAACCGCTCTTTCCACGGACACTATCCGATAACCATCTTCATTGATTATCTCTTCGTCGAGGTCCGTTTTTGTCCGGATGAGTTTGTAGAGAGAGCGGAAAGGCCGCCGATAGCGGCATCAGGACCGAGTTTCGCAAAGGCGATTTGAAACCCAACATCGCTGTCAAGCTTTGCGTTTGGAGGGAGGTATATCCCACGGCCGACGCGTTTGAGGTCTTTCCCGGCTACGAGTCGTGAAATGTCCTGCTGGCTCAGACCGATTTCTTTGCCCTGTTCTAGGGTGAAGATGCCGAGCTTTTTTATGGTGGATTCCTGGCGCTTATCCATAGGAGAAATGAAACGGAGATAAGTGACATTTAGCAATGATAAACGTCACATATCACCAAAGACAGGAGACATTCGTTCCGCCATGCAAGTTTTGAGCAACTTTACTTTTAGACTAGGACGAAGTTCCGGCTCTTCTATCTCTCTTTTGAAACCCACCAGTTTGAAAGCAACAAAAGCATGATGATCTGGACCGCCGCTCCGCCAGTCCGGGAACCATCGCAACCTGCAGATATTCCGCAAAAGGCTGAGAACCCGTCGTTCATGTTCTGGAACGGCATCGCCGGCGCCCAAGCCAAACTCGAAGCGGACAACGGGCTGCTGAGCTACGCGCTCGAACTCGAAAAGTCTCTGAAGACAGTACCCGAAAGCGCTGCCGCAGCGCCCGAAGACGCGGCGCGCCAGACTCAAGCAACGGTCAACGCTCTTCAGACACGGACTATTCGAGAATCAAAAATCGAAAATCGCAAATCCGGCGCGCATGGTGAATGACAATGTGTTTGAATATCATCCTCTACCGTCGCGCGACCTCGAATTGTTCACCGAAGCCGACTATAATTTCCTTATCGAACGGCTCGTGGAAGTGAAGAAAATGATACGCGCTTTCAGCGACCGTCGCGGCTGATCCGAGATGAAACCGACAGACATCGCCATTCCGCTTTTCGCGCTCCTGATCGCCGTCGAGACGCTGCTCAGCGTGCGGTACGAGAAGACGTACGATCGCAAGGACGTCTGGACGAATATCGCGCTCGGTTTCGGCAGTTCATTCTTCGGATTTGTTTTCGGGTACATCCAGGCATTTTTCTACGACGGCATCTACAATCACGTCGCGCCGTACCAGATGCCGATGAGCACCTGGTGGCCGTGGCTGATCATTTTGTTCGCGGACGATTTCCTTTATTACTGGTTCCACCGGATAAGTCACGAAGTCCGTTTCTTCTGGAACTTCCACGTCGTGCACCATTCGTCGAATCAGTACAATCTCAGCGTCGCGGTCCGCCAGAGCTGGTTTTCGGGGATCGCGCACTGGATGTTTTACCTGCCGCTGGCGCTGATGGGATTTCCGCTCTGGTCGTTCATTTTCATGCACGGGATCAACCTGATCTACCAGTTCTGGATCCATACGAAGACGATCTACAAACTTCCGCGGCCGGTCGAATATGTTTTCAATACGCCGTCGCATCATCGCGTGCACCATGGCGTAAACGAGCAGTATCTTGACAAGAACTACGGCGGGATCTTCATTTTTTGGGACCGGCTTTTCGGCTCATTCGTTGAAGAGGACGAGACCGTTCGGTACGGCATTATCAAACCTATACACAGTTACAATCTACTTTGGATCAATGTTCACGCCTGGGCCGAGATGTTGGAAGCGATGCGTTCCGCGCCAGGGCTCGGCGCTCGTCTTCGATGCGTTTTCGGCCCGCCCGCGATGAATATTGAAGGAAAATTATGAAAAACTTTCTGATCGCGTTGGCGATCATCGCGGCGGCCGCGGGTGCCGTCTTCTGTCAATCTGTAACCATTACGGCGAAGACGGTCGAGTACAAGCGGCCGAAACCGGAGTCCGAGTTTAAGAAGACCTTTTCCGTGACCTATCCGAAGGTCAGCGGCGTTTCGCCCTCGCTGGCTGCAAAGATCGAGAAGACGATCAGCTATGAAAATGTGCTGAAGCTCGATCTGAAGGACGAAATGGGCGAGTATCAGTGGCTTGAGGAGGCGACGTACGAGGTCGGATTCAATGGCCGGGGCGTTCTGAGCCTCTATCTTTCGATGAGCGGAACGGCCGCGTATCCGTCGGTTTTCGGGAAGAACGTCGTTGTCAACCTCAACACCGGAAACGCCGTTGCGCCGGCCGATGTGTTCGAGAATCTCGACAAACTTGCAGAAAAATGCGCCGAGATCCAGAAGAAGGAGATCGCCGATCAGCTGAAGACAATCGAAAAAGACGAGCCGGATTTTCTCGAGAGCGCCAAGGAATATCTCGCGGAGGCGAAGTTCACGAGCGAAAACCTCGAAGGTTTCTCGGTCAACGCCGACGGCGTGACATTCGTTTACGACTATGGATTTCCGCATGTCGCGCAAGCGCTTGAACCGTCGGGCAGTTATTTGATCCGTTGGTCCGATCTGAAACCGTTCGTCCAGCGCCAAGGGTTGCTCGGCAAGTTTGTAAACTAATATACTCAAAAGCGATGGGTGAAAGAAGAATACGCGTTCTGGTCGCGAAACCGGGGCTCGACGGTCATGATCGCGGCGCGAAAGTGATCGCGCGGGCCCTGCGCGATGCCGGGATGGAGGTCATTTACACCGGACTCCGCCAAACTCCGGAGATGATCGCGTCTGCGGCGTTACAGGAAGATGTCGACGCGGTCGGTATCTCGATCCTCTCGGGTGCTCACAACACGCTGTGCCCGCGGATCGTCGATCTGCTCCGCGAGAACGGAATGGACGATACTCTTGTGCTCGTCGGCGGGATAGTTCCGCAGGAAGACATTCCGCAACTCAAGGAGAAGGGAATTTCCGCGGTGTTTCTTCCGGGAACCTCGACGGAAGACATCGTGAAGTTCATCTCGGAAAACGTCAGACACAATAATTGAGAAAGGGAGATTTATGAAAAAGGGACTCAGCGTTATTTTTGCGGCGGTCATGGTGCTGTCGGTGGTGTTCATCGGAGATACGATCAACTCGAACGGGAACTTGAGCGTCAAGGCCCAGCAGACCGTGGTCAGGAAGAAGCGAAAAAAGGGTTTGATCCGCAAGGGTTACGCCGGCGGAAAGTGGGTCGTCCGCAAGACCTGGAACGGCTCGAAGTGGGTCACCCGAAGAGTTTGGGTCGGGACGAAATGGACCGGCAAGAAAACCTGGAAGACCGGCCGCAAGGTTGTCAGCCGGACCAAGAAGGTCGTCTACTAATCGGCTCGCGGTTTTCCGCGTTTGGACGATTCCAGATTTCAGGATTCCAGATTCCAGCCCGTGTGCCGGTGACTGGGATCTGGAATTTTCATTCTTGAAACTATGAAAGCACGAGTCCGAGTGGCAAGCGGCCAGGGGTTTTGGGGTGATCTGTTGACGGCTCCGGTCGACCAAGTCCGTGGCGGAGACATCGATTACCTGATGCTGGATTACCTCGCCGAGGTAACGATGAGCATCGTCCAAAAGCAACGGCAGCGCGATCCGAACGCCGGTTACGCCCGCGATTTCGTGACGCTCATGCGCGAGATCCTGCCCGACTGCGTCGAGCGCGGGATCAAGGTGCTTTCTAACGCCGGCGGCGTCAACGTGATGGGCTGCGCGCAGGCGGTCAAAGCTGCCGCCGAAGAGCTCGGACTGGCCGATCGGGTGAAGATCGGCGTCGTCACCGGCGACGATATCCTCTCGCGTCTCGACGAGTTCGCGTCGCGCGGCATTGAGATCGTCAACATGGAAACGGGCGAGCCGCTGGCGGACGTCCGCGATAAGGTTCAATCGGCCAATGTTTACCTTGGTGCCGAACCGCTCGTCAAAGCGCTCGACAAAGGCGCGCAGATCATCATCGGCGGGCGGCTCACCGACACCGGACTGACGCTCGCGCCGTTGGCGCACGAGTTCGGGTGGAAGTTTGACGATTGGGACCGGCTCGCGGCCGGCACGATCGCGGGGCATATCATCGAGTGCGGAGCGCAGTCTTCGGGCGGAAACTGCCAGTACGACTGGCGCAATATTCCCGATCTGGCGAATGTCGGATTTCCGATCGTCGAAGCCGAACCCGACGGTTCGTTCGTCGTGACCAAGCACAAGGGAACCGGCGGCCGCGTCAATATCCAGTCAGTGAAGGAACAGCTGCTCTACGAAATGGGCGACCCGAAAAGCTACATTACGCCGGACGTCGTCGCCGACTTCACAACGATCAATCTGGCTCCGGACGGCGACGACCGTGTCCGCGTCTTCGGCATCAAGGGATATCCGAACACGGAATTCTACAAGGTTTCGATCGCTTACTCGGCCGGCTGGAAGGCGGTTGGAACGCTAGTCTACGCATGGCCGGACGCTTACGACAAGGCACAGGCCGCTGAGAAGATCCTGCGCGCGAGGCTCGATCGCCTCGGACTCAAGTTTGATGTGATCCTGACCGAGTTTGTCGGCGTGAACGCGACGCACGGCGCTCTTGCCGGCGACCCGCCGAAGGATATTCCGGAGGTTCAATTACGCTTCGGCGTTCGGGGTCAGAGCAAGGCGGACGTCGAACGGTTCACAAAGGAGCTCGCGCCGCTGATCCTGACCGGGCCGCCGGCCGTCACCGGTTTCGCGGGAGGACGTCCAAAGGTCGAGGAAATCATGGCGTATTTCCCGGCACTGATCCCGAAGAACCTCATCGAAACGAAGGTCGAGATAATTTAGGAGTCGTCGTCCGAGATCTTCACTTCGACGTTCGTTTTTCGGTAGTTTGAGTATTCGAAGAGGACGGAATCGTGCGATCTGATCGTGTATTTTCCGTCTTTCCGTTTCAATTCGTTGAAAACCAGCGAGATCGACCGCGGCAGAAGGATCCCGAATTCGCTGTCGGCATATTCGAACCGTTCGGTCAGCAGCGGAACTGATTTTTCAGCATCGAAATAAACGCCGCGTTCTTCCTTACGGATCCGGTAGGTTTCGACGTCGACCCAGATCGTCCCGAACAACCTGAGATCCGATCGCTTCACGGATTTCGGAAGATCAAGATCAAATATCAAGGCGGGTTTCGAACTGTCCGGAGGTTTCGAATTGAAAGCGACGTAGTCATTCGGCGCGCTCTGAGCATAGCTGAATGCCATGACCCGGTGTCCGTCGATCACCGACTCGCCGGCCGGTGCAAACGTGAACGCTTCGCGGAGCCATGGATCGAGAACGGTCCCTTGATGGAGTGCCAACCCGTAGATCGTGTACGTCGGATCATGGCGCGTACTCTCCTTTTCGAGCTTTTTCAAAAGGCTCTCATCAGTCTTTACGCGGTCCATCTCGGCCAGGAATTCCTCTCCCCGTTTTGCGGCATCGGGGATCGGTGTTCCGTCGACCTCTTTGACGACACGGAGTTCCGCGGGCCGGTCGGCTTTTGAGACATAGATCAGGAGCGCCGATTTCACGGTCGTTCGCTTACCGGGATTTCCGTCCTTTCCGAACGAGGCAAATGTCTTCGACTCGTCGGCGATCAGGTTTCGGAAGGTCTCGCGGAAAATTGCAGATTGCTCGGCCGTCCGGTCAAGCGGGCCGTCGCCGTCTACGATCTGACCAAACGCGGAACCGGCCGCCGCGGACATCAATAAGAACGAAAAGAGCAATTTGTTCAGCAGCACGACACGCCCCCCACTTTCGGTAAGTTCTCCAAAACGGTATTATTGGACCATAAGTCGGGCCTGAAACTGAAATATTTATGAGCGAAATGCCGGAAACCTGGAAACGAACCGAGTCGCACCAGGTTGCAGATTGCCGTGTTTTTACCGTTCGGGAGGATCGGTCCGTCAGCGGGGACAAGTCCGGAACATTCTACGTGATCGAGAATCCCGACTGGGTTAACGTGATCGCGCTTACAAAGGAACGGAGTGTCGTTCTGATTGAGCAGTTCAGGCATGGCGTCGAACAGGTTACGCTTGAGATCCCGGGAGGCATGGTCGACACCGGCGAGGAACCGGACGTTGCGGCGCGCCGCGAATTGCTCGAGGAAACCGGGTACACGTGCGACCGGATGATCCATCTCGGTTCGTCATTTCCGAATCCGGCGATCCAAAGCAACGTCATTCATCATTTTCTTGCCGTTGACGCCGAGATCACGGCGGAGGTGAAGTTTGACGATCACGAATCGGTCGTGACGAGCCTTGTGAACATCGACGAGGTGCCGACGCTGATCCGCGAAGGACGGTTGCGCCACTCGCTTGTCATTGCGGCGTTCCAATTCTTTGCATTTCACTCGCCCAAGAACTTCTGATGCGAATCAACATCCAGCGCTTGATCCTGTTCGCGCTTGTCGGCGTCTTCGTCGCGCAACTGATCTTCTATTACCCGAATCTCGGCGAGTACGTTTCGACGCATTTTGATGTTTTCGGCAGACCGAACGGGTTTATGCGGAAGAACACGTTCGTCATCTTTGAGTTCGCGCTTCTCGCGCTGATCCTCGCGGAGACGCTGTTGATCCCGGTCATGATCGAAAAACTGCCGGTGCGTTTCCTCAACCTTCCGAACCGCGATTTCTGGCTCGCCGAGGATCGTCGCGAATCGACCTACGACTCGATCAGGACGTTCTTCGAATTGCTCGGGATTGTCATGGTCGCGTTCTTTACCGTCGTCAACCAGATGGTTTTCAGGGCGAACGTTCTCCGCGAGAATCTGCCGACGTGGCTTTTTCTGGCGGTAGTGGCCGCCTTCGTTGCGTTCGTCATCGGCTGGGTGATAAAACTTGCCCGGAGCTTCCGTCTTCCGAAATAAACAGATGAAAGTTGAATTGACAAAACTTGCGCATGCCCGCTCGGGCGACAAAGGCGACACGGCAAACGTCGGCGTCATCGCGTTCAACGACGCGATCTATCCGATTCTCGTCAGGGAACTTACGCCCGACCGCGTCAAGCGGTATTTTGGGGCTATGGTTCACGGCGATGTCGAGCGATTTGAGCTGCCGAACCTCGGGGCATTGAATTTTCTGCTCCACGAGAGTCTCGGCGGCGGCGGAACTTTGAGCCTGATGACCGACGCCCAGGGAAAGACCTTTTCGACCGCGCTGCTGCGGATGAAGGTAGACGTCAGCGACGACGAGGCGAATTCGCTCGGGATCTCCGCATAGCCCGTTGCGAACTGTAATCGATCTAGCCGCGGATTTGAGCAGGATGTTCAGAACTGATTGAACTGAGGCCGTCGATTGCGACAGAACTGCAAACGCGATGATTCGCGTTCGTCAGCGGCAATTGCGCGTAAAGAGATGTTTTCCCGCAAAGACGCCAAGCCGCCAAGCAAAACCTTGCGCCCTTGCGCCTTGGCGGGAACGCAATTCGAATGATCCGAAATTGCGCAACTTCGGCTCGTCGACGCCGGTGATCGATTTAGCCG
>JAKQII010000014.1 GCA_029557535.1 Acidobacteriota bacterium | reverse complement strand
GACGACCAGATTGTTCGTCTTCGACGCGATCGTATTCGCCTCGCGATTAAGTTCCTGCGTCAGAAAATCGAGTCTCTTTCCGACCTCGTTGTCCTCATCAACGATCTGCCGGAATTGTTCAATGTGACTTCTGAGCCGCTGTATTTCTTCCGAGATGTCGCAACGATCGGCGATGAACGCGACTTCCTGCGCAAGGCGTCCCTGATCGATCTCGATCTGCAATTCGGTCTTTGCGAGCATGTCGCCGATTCTTTTGGTCAGACGCTGCCGGTATTCTTCGGCAACTCCTTCGGCCTCGTCCTCGATTACCGGGATTCGCTTTTCGATCTCGGCGAGTCTGAAAAGCAGTTCGTTCCGCAGCATCTCGCCTTCGTTGTGGCGCATCTTCTCGAGATCGTCCAGCGCGAAGTTGATGGCCCGTTCCACACCGACGACAAAATGTTCGTCGAGGTCGTCCTTTTTCGGCGTCAGCACGTTCGGCAGCCGCGCGACGACGTTGATGTCCGGCTCACCAGAAAGATCGAACGCCTCGCTCATCTCCCTCATCGCGGCGAGAAATCCGCTGATCATCGGCCGGTTTAGTTCGTACTCGATCTGCCGCGTCCGCTCATACGTCAGGTTCACGTCGACGCGTCCGCGCGAAAGGCGGTTGCCGATCTGTCGCTTGATCACCGATTCGAGCGGCTGAAGGTCGCCGCCCAAGCGTAAATTGACGTCGAGAAAGCGATTGTTAACTGTCTTGATCTCCACCGTAACGGCGAAATCGTCGCTCGATTCAAAGCCTCGGCCAAAGCCGGTCATCGATTTCATAAGGTTTCCTGACTGCCCAAATTAGGGACATTTTAACATAGCGTTAAGCGCTTTACACGATTTCGAACAATTGTTATCATCGGCGCAATTCGTTTTTCCTACCCTTTTTACAACTGGAGCAAGTTAAGAAATGTCCGTCGATGTTCAATCGGAAGTAGTCATCTCCCGTCCGCGCTATCAAGTCGCTGAGTTCATGTTCGATCCGAAGAACGATCGTCTCTGGATGACCGGATTCATCCGTGTTTTTCCGATGCAGTCCGGACCGCTCGTCAACGGTGCCCGTGTCGAGCGGATCGGCAGTTTTCTGAACAGGAAATTCTCGGCCGTTTACGTCGTGAACAAGGCCGAGGAGGGGAAATCGGTCGAGATGGTGACCGACGAACCGTTCAACATGAGATTCCGTTATGATCTTTCTGACGATGGCGACGCGACGCGCGTCCGGCTCCAGATCCAGAGCTACGGCGAATTGCTCTTCAAGACGCCGATCCCGATATTCCGCAAGGCTGTCGAGGAGAAGCTCAATGAAGAGGCCAAACGGCTGAAACGGTATCTCGAGAACGGGGATTAGGATTCAGAATTCCAACGGCCTTCGGCCGATTCCAGGCTTCGCTTTCCAGATTCCAGGGCTGCGCATTTCAGATTCCAACGGCCTTCGGCCGATTCCAGACTTCGCATTCCAGATTCCAGGGCTGCGCATTTCGTATTTCAATTCTGCGATTTATCGGCAGTCCGGTGGAATCTTGGAATCGACGACCGCAGGTCGCCTGAAATCCGCCACAGGCGGTTGGAATTTTGGAATGCGCAGCCTGGAATCGACCGCAGGTCGTCTGGAATGCGAAGCCTGGAATCCGCCTAGGCGGTTGGAAGTTAGGAATCGACGACCGCAGGTCGGATGGAATCGAAGGCCCTAGCCTTCATTGTCTTCTTCCTCGGCGAACTGCAGTTCGTACAGTTTCTTATAGATCCCGTCTTCCGCGAGCAGTTCCAAATGCGTACCGGATTCCTTGATCCTTCCGCGTTCCATGACGATGATGCGGTCCGCGCGGCGGACCGTCGAAAGACGGTGCGCGATGATGATCGAGGTTTTGTCCTGCATCAGGTTTGCCAGCGCCTTCTGGACAAGACGTTCGCTTTCCGCATCGAGCGCAGAGGTTGCTTCGTCAAGGATCAATACCGGAGCGTTCGTCAGTACGGCCCGCGCGATCGCGATCCGCTGGCGTTGGCCGCCCGAAAGGAAGATCCCTCGCTCGCCGACGATCGTGTCGTACTGCTGCGGCAGTTCTTCAACGAAATCGGCCGCGAACGCGATCCGCGCCGCTTCACGAAGTTCGTCGTCGGTCGCGTCCGGTTTTCCGTAGGTGATGTTGTAGCGGATCGTATCGTTGAACAGGACCGTCTCCTGGGTGACGAGCGCGATCTGCCGGCGGAGGCTCTCGAGCGACGCGTCGCGCAGATCCATTCCGTCCCAGGTGATCGATCCGCCGGTCGGATCATAAAGACGCTGGACGAGCTTGATCAGCGACGATTTTCCGCCGCCGCTCTCGCCGACCAGTGCGATCATCTTGCCTTTCGGGATCGTTAGCGAAACGTCGTCGAGGATCTGTTTGTCGGAATTCCTGTAATTGAATGAGAGTGACTTGAGCTCGATCTTTTCGGCGAGCGGGGAGAGCGCGACAGCGTCGGGTTTTTCGGGAAGTATTTCGTCCTCGTCAAGAACGTCCCAGACATCCTTTGCCGCTGCAAATGCTTTCGTGATCTCGTTGTGCTGGCGCGAGATCTTCCGCATCGGATCGTAACTCCGGAACAGGAAAAACAGGAATGTGAAGAACTGCGACGCTTCCAGCCGGTTGGCGTTGATCTCGCGCAGGCCGAAATAGAAGAGGACAACCATCGCGATGATGCCGATGATCTCGATCGTCGGCGGGGAAGTCGCGGCGATCCGGCCCGATCTCAAATTCGCTCTCGCGATCAGCGCGGCGATCTTCGCGAACCGTCCTTTCTCGCGGTCTTCGGCACGGTAGGCCTTGACGATGGTTTGGTTCGCAAGCGTTTCCTGCGCGGTGTCGGTCAGCAGTTTATTGCCTTCGAACGTCTCTTCCGCGAGCTTTCTGAGTGATTTCGAGAACTTCGCGGTCAGTCCGCCGATGATCGGCCCGATCAGAAGCGCACCGAGCATCAGCCGCCAGTTGAAATAGAACGCGGCTGAAATGAAAAAGACGAGCATGAAGCTCTCGCGCAGGACGTCGCGAAGATTCGCGGAAACCGCGAGTTCGATCGCCGCGCAGCTGTTGACCAGCCTCGATACAAGATAATTCGTCCGGTGTTTTTCGAAGAAATCGGTGGACTGCCTGAGAAGATGATCGTAAAGTTCGTTGCGCAGGTTCAGCACGGCCGATTGCCCGATCTTCGCCATCAGGTACGAGGAAAAGTATTCGGCGATGCCTTTGAGAACCGTGAACCCGAACAGCAGAACCGAGATCATCACCCACGCCCGGTACCAGTCGTTCTTCGGGATCAGGCTGTGCAGATCGAACAGCGTTTTCGACTTCTGCGTCGAATTTGTCAGGAACTGGTCGAAGATCGGCACGAGCAGCGCGCCGGTCGCCGTCTCGAATGCCGCGCCGAGTACCATCGCGACCAAGGCGGCAACGAAGATCAGCCAGTACGGCCTGAGGTACTTGAGAAGGCGCTTGAAGTCGTTCATCGGCGGAAAAACTCGACTATACTTTCGCCGCTAACAAAACTCAAATCAGCGAGTTCGCCTTGGGCGTTGGTTTGCAACGCCCAAGAGGATTGTGGCATCTTTCTTTAAGCTTGCGCGCTCCGGAGAATTGTAAATGAATAAAACAAAGACTTTGCGAATTTTCGTCGCGATCGCGGCGTTCATTGCCGGTACGATCTCCGTCATCGGCCAGGTTGACGTCGCCCGTCAGACGACGGCGATCACCTATCCGCTGGACGAATTGGTCTATGTCCAGTTTCGGGGGACGACCCGTTTTCCGCGGATGAAGGGCGAGGCCAGAGTTAAGCGAACCAGCAAGAACGGAACCGAGATCGAGCTGTCGGTTTCGAAGATGCCGCGGCCGTTCGAACTGGGTGCGGGTTACGCGACCTATGTTCTGTGGGCTGTTTCGCCGGAGGGCCAGATCGACAATCTTGGCGAGATCAAGCGCCGCGGCACCTTCGAATTCGATTCGAAGATCTCCGTCACGACGCCGCTCCAGACGTTTGCGCTGATCATCACCGCCGAACCGCATTTTCTCGTGCGCCGGCCGAGTCAGGCGATCATGCTCGAGAACCTGAGCCCGTACACGACGACCGGCGTTTCGATCTCGACGATCCGCGCGATCCAGTATTTCGGAAATTCCAGCGACTATTTCCGCGACGCGCGCACTCCGGAGATCGCGGAAGTCGATTACCAGAAGACGCCTTCGACGATCCTCCAGGCGCGGCAGGCGATCGCGTTGGCGAAGTTCGCCGGAGCGGCGCGCGATGCGACCGAAGAACTCCAGTCGGCGGAAACGTTGTTCAAGAACGCCGAAGATGCGTGGAAGGCCGACCGGCCTGAAGAGTCGGTTGACATCACCGCCCGGCAGGCGATCTCGGCGGCGGTGAAGGCGGAACAGACGGCGGTGGCGCGCAAGGACGCGCGCGAGAAGCGAAACGAGAAGATCCGCCAGGACGCGGAGATCCGGCAGGCCGAAGACAAGTATCTGGAGGCGCAGAACGAGATCACTCGACTCAAGGACGAACTCGCGCGCGAGATGCGGAACCGCGAACTGTCCGAGCGCGATGTGTCCAACGTCAATGACCAGATCAAGGATCTCCGCGCGCAGAACGCGAAACTTGCCGAAGAAGTCGGACGGCTGAAGGTCGAGAACGAAAACTATCGCAAGCGCATCGCGGCCGCCGAAGCCGACAAGCAGGCGATGCAGGACCAGCAGGACCGCGAAGCGAAACTCCAGCAGATTCTGTCAGCCCAGCCGCTGCTGATTCAGTCGCTCAAACGGTTCGGAACCGTTCGCCAGACCGAACGCGGAATCGTCCTGACGCTCGCCGAGAATTACTGGTCCGGGCCGCGCGTCAGCGGTTTTTCCGCGGCTGCGAATACGAAACTCAATGATCTTGGTTCGATCATTGCCGGGAATCCCGATTACAAGGTGTCGGTCGAATCGCATACCGACGGGCAGGGAAATCCGGATGCGCTCTCGACACTGACGACCGATCGCGCGCAGGCGATCTCGGGGCGGTTCATGAGCCTCGGCGTCGATTCGGGAAGGCTCGAAGCCCGAGGTTTCGGCGCCGCTGTTCCGGTCGCCGCGAACAACACGGCCGCGAACCGGGCAAAGAACCGACGCGTTGATATCGTCCTGTCACTCAACAGGTAAACCTTCGGATCGGGGATTTGGGATTCGGGATGTGGGATTCGGTCCCATATGGAGCGCGCACGGGCCGACTGTGCGTGCTTCCTAGTTTTCGCTTCCTGACGGAATTCATTCGTCCATTTGCAATCAGGTCATGAATTCGACGAAAATTTTCGTCAAGTTTGTGTTCGGAGGATAATCTTTTGAAAGTTGCGATCAGATTCGGTGCGGCGGTTGCGGTGGCAGTCATTCTGGCGTTTTGTATTTCGTTTTCGATCGAAGTGAATGCGGGTCAGGAACCCGTAGTCCGCCCGGAGAACGGGTTCACGAACGATCCCACGACGAGTGTTATCCGCGACGGCCGTTCGCGATTCTACCGCATTCCGACCCGCGATTTTGGTCAACGGTCCGCGGCCGGGGGATTCGGCGAGGTCGTCTCGGATCACGGCAGTTTTGTGATCGTTGCGACGCGCGGCATCGCGCCGGAGGTCGACGGCGCTCAGCAAATCGAAACGACTATCAACCTTCCGAATGCAGAGTTCGATCCGTTGCTTGAACTGCGGAGTGAAACGGTCAAGCCGAATGACGAGTGGCTTTCGTCAACACCCGGCTCAGGTTATTTCATCGTCCAGCTCGGAACGATCGCGACCGATCAACTCTTGAAGGACATTGAAAACTCCGGCGGCGAGGTGCTTCAGTATGTTCCGCACCAGGCGTTCTTTGTGTACGCCGAGAATTCCGCAATCGCGCGGATCGCCGGGCATTCACGGGTGCGTTGGGTCGGTCGCTATTTGCCCGAAGCGAAGCTTTCGCCGCAGGTCCGGCAGTTTGCCGGTTTATCCGAAACGGGTCGCGCGATGTTCGACGTCGCGGTTTTTCGACGCGCCGATCTCGAATCGACCGCGAAATCCGTCGACGCGATCGGCGGGATCCGGATCCTCAACAAGATCAGGCTTTCGTCCAACTTCTTCAACGTGCTCCGAATCGAAGCGCCGGTCGGTGTTTTGGTGGCGCTTTCAGAGATCGCGGACGTCGTCCGCGTCGATGAATACAGCAAGCCGGTGATCGAGGATGAACGCGCGGCGCAGATCGTCGCCGGCAATTACACGAGCAGCACGGTGCTCAACGCGGCGGGATACAACCCGCTGTCGCAGTTCGGCGTCAACGGAGCGAACGTTACGGTCTCGATGGTCGACGACGGTGTTTCGATACCGGGCGTCGGCGGCTTTTATATCACGTCTGCCAACACGGTCGATGGACCGTTGCGGGGCGCGGCATCGGGCGCGACCGGCGGACACGGTCATCTGAACGCGACGATCATCGCCGGTTCGACGCCATTCGGCACTCTCGATCCGCTCGGATACAACTACGGGCACGGCATCGCGCCGTCGTCGAATATCATCAACGTCCCGATGCTCGTTTCCGGCTACACCGGGACCGAAGCCCTCGCATACAACGACACCGTTGTGACCAACGGTCCGAACGGGGTTGCCGGCAGCATTTCGAACAACAGCTGGGGCAACGGCACGAACAGCAACGTTTACGATTCGTACACGGCTCAGTTTGACGGATTCGTTCAGGACGCCTCGACCGCGGGGACGATCGATCCGATCACTTTGGTCTTCTCGGCAGGCAACAGCGGTCCTTCGACCGGTACTTTGACGCGACCGAAGGCGTCGAAGAACTCGATCGTCGTTGCGAATTCGGAGAATATCCGGACCGAATTGGTTCCGGGGACACCGACGAGTGCTGACAACATGGAGGATCTGCGAAGTTCTTCGAGCCGCGGACCGACGTCGGACGGGCGCGTCAAGCCGGACATCACCGCGCCCGGTACCGTCATTACCGGCGGCCGCGCCGGGACATGCTCTTCCGTCACAAGCTGCTTCGAAACGAACCACGCGTATAGCACCGGAACCTCGCACGCCGCGCCTCAGGTCGCGGGCGCCGCGGCTCTGTTCACGCAGTTCTGGAAGAATTCGAATTCCGGTCAAAACCCGAGTCCGGCGCTGATCAAGGCCGCGGTCATCAACAGCGGCCAGGAAATGAATGGCGTTACGACGAACACGGCGACGATCCCGAACGGGAACGAGGGCTGGGGCCGGATTCATATGAAGTCGATGTTTGACACTACCGTGCCGATAAAGCGCGTCAATCAGACCGTCGAATTTTTGAATCCGGGCGAGAACGTCGTCTATTCGGGAACCGTGGTAAATGCGTCAAAACCTGTTCGAATCACACTGGTCTGGACCGATCCCGCGGGAGTCGGAACGCCCGCGTTGGTCAACAATCTCGATCTGACGGTCCAGGTCGGCGGCAACACTTACCGGGGCAACGTCTTTAGCGGCGGAGTTTCGGTGATCGGCGGGTCGAACAGCACGATCGACAACGTCGAGAACGTGTTTCTTGGCCCCGGAACGGCGGCTGGGACTCCGGTGACGATCACCGTCAATGCGGTCGGGCTCAATG
>JAKQII010000010.1 GCA_029557535.1 Acidobacteriota bacterium | reverse complement strand
TCACGACGGCGGCTTCTTTATCAGTGAGGCGTGCATAAGCATATTGCTGCTCGGCGTCGAAAAGATCTAGGGAACGGCCGCGTCGGAGCGGTTCGATCGCTTTTCGGAGCGAACCCAATTTCGCAAGGTGGTTCCAAACGTCGTTCTCATCGGCGGTGCGTCCCGCCGATGTGAAGGCGTTACGAACATCGCCCGGAAAACCACCGGGAAAGTCACGCCGATTGTCGGGATCGGCTCCGCCCGGCATAGCTATCTCATCGCCATAATACAAGAGCGGAGTTCCGCGAGACGTCATTATCAGTGTCTGGGCGAGTTTCAATCCGGTCGTCGTTGCTCCCGGCTCGTTCATGAACCGCGGCATATCGTGAACGCCAAGAAACGTCACGAGCACGTTTGGCTTCGGATAAAGCCAGTCGCGGGCGAACATCTGATGGATCTCGCGGATCGGCTTGCCCTGGGCGAACGCATTTCTGATCGGATAAAAAAGTCCAAAATCGTAGAGTGTATCGATCTCGGGATCGATACCGTCATGGCCGCGCCGGCCTTTTTGAAAATACGACAGGAGTACCGGATCGCTATCAAAAAGCTCGCCTAGGATATTGACCTTGGGAAACTCGCGATGTACGGCCGAGCCCCATTTCGACCAAAACGATCGCGGCACGTGTGGCAGCGTGTCCATCCGGATGGAATCAAAACCAACCTGGGCGATCCACCAGAGCGAATTCTGGATCAGATATTTCTCGACCTCGGGGTTGGTCTGATTGAGATCGGGCAGGATGTCGATGAACCAGCCGTCGATATTCCGCCGCTGCGTTTGAAAGGTCGCACGCGGGTTCATCGCGGTCCATTTCTGCCAGTTATTGGATTCGTGTTTATCGACCGTGCCGTTGAACCAATTCGGGGTCGGCGGGTCGTTCGCCCACGGATGATAAGGGCCGGTGTGATTGACCACCTGATCCTGCAGCACGACAAAGCCGGCCTGATGCGCTTTTCGAACGAATTCACGGAGCTTTGCCATATCGCCCAAATGCTCGTCGACGCCGTAGAAGTCGACCGCACCATAGCCGTGAAAACCGGTGGTCGTGGGCATTTCCGGCGGGTAAGTTTCAAGCGTATCTTCCCGGTCGGCGTTGTCGTAAACGGGCGTCGTCCAGATCGCGGTCGCACCGAGCGATCTGATATATGCGAGCTTCTCGATTATTCCCTGCAGATCTCCGCCGTGATAATGGCGGCCCTTCTTTCGGTCATAAAGCCCTTTCGACTTTTGCGGATCGTTGTTCGTCGGGTCGCCATCGGCGAAGCGGTCGGTAAAAACGAAGTAGATCACATCGTCCGGCATGAAGCCATTGTAGTTACCGAGGCGCGGCTGCGGCGTGAAAACCTCGAAAGGCGCATTAACGCTCCCGCCCGAGGTGACGACACGAAGCTGATAATTGCCGGGCCTAACGGTCTCAGCCAGCCGCAGATCAGCGAACAGATAATTTCCGTTCGCGCTCGTCATGAAGTTCGAAGCTGTGATGCCCGGCGTTGCCGATTCGATCCTTGCACCGGCGAGATTCCTTCCCTTGATCAGAACACGAACCGGGTCGATGGTGCTCCCGACCCACCAACTCGGCGGATCGATCTTTTCGACTCCCGGAGCCTGGCCGGCTATGAGGACAGCCGCAAAGCAAGCAAATAAAAACGAACCGATCTGATTTCGAAGAGTAATTGTCATAAATTCGGTTCCGCCGATCGCACCGCGGCTATCTAGGATCGCTGTCTGCCATATGTTTCGGTCAATTCAAGCAAACGTTCCGTGATCTCCGCCGTCAGGGCGCCGGCCTGATATCTCCAATACCAGTTTCCGGAATCCGATGCCGGCAGATTCATTCGGCCTTCGGTCCCGATGCCGATCAAGTCCTGGACCGGAGCGATCGCAGTATCGGCAACCGAGGCCCATACGGCCCGGATCATATCCCAATGTATCTCACTGCCGTCGGTACAGAGATATTTGAGGCAATAATCGCGCTCGCGTGTGATGTCCTCGGCATCGCGGGTCGAACCTGCGCCAGCCTGCGAGAGCCACCAACCGACGGTGGTGTCGTTATCGTGCGTGCCCGTATAGGCGACACAATTCTGCGTGTAGTTGTGCGGCAGGTCATGGTTCTTTGCGTCGCCGCCAAACGCGAACTGAAGTATCTTCATCCCGGGGAATCGGTACGAATCTCTTAGTTCCTCGACATCCGGGGTGATGACGCCGAGGTCTTCGGCAATGACCGGCAGCCTGACAAGATGCTGTCGTAAGGTCGAGAACAGTTCCTTTCCTGGAACATCGACCCAGCGGCCGTTCTCGGCCGTCTCATCGCCGCCCGGAACTTCCCACGAAGCCGCAAAGCCACGGAAATGGTCGACGCGGACGATATCGACCGTACGAAGCGTGAACTCGACGCGTGCGACCCACCACTTAAAGCCGTCCGCTTTCATAGCATCCCAGTCGTAGATCGGATTGCCCCAAAGCTGCCCTGTCTCGGAGAAATAATCCGGCGGGACTCCTGCCACAACCCGGGGACTGCCGTCGGCGTTGAGTTTGAAACGCTGTTGATTGCACCAAACGTCTGCCGAATCGAGAGCGACAAAGATCGGGATATCGCCGATGATCATCACGTCGTGCTTATTGGCATATTCCTTGAGGAGCCCCCATTGCCGGAAAAACAGGAATTGGTAAAACTTCTCGGCCATTATCTCGTCGAAAAGCTTTTCTTTGATCACGGTCAATGCCCCGGACTCGCGCAGTTTGAGCGGCGACGGCCACTCGTACCACGGCTTCTGATCCTGAGATGTCTTGATGGCTCGATATAGGGCATAATCATCAAGCCACCAACCGTTCTCCTGCAAAAAGGTCTCGAATTTCCCGCGCAGATCGACGCTCGTCGTGTGTTGAAAGCCCACGTAAGCAAGCGGGAGCAATTTCGATTTCCATTCGTATACCGCACCGAAATCGACCTTGTGGAATGGAAACTCCGGCCGGTCGGCGATCTGTCCGGCCGTCAGAAATTCATCCTCGACGAGTTTTTCCGGAGAGATCAATAGAGGATTGCCGGCAAAAGCCGAAAAGCACTGATACGGTGAATCGCCATAGCCCGTAGGCCCAAGCGGCAATATCTGCCAGTACGTCTGCCCGGCGTCGACCAGGAAATTGACGAACGAATACGCCTCCGGCCCGAGGTCGCCGATGCCGTAATCGCCCGGCAAAGAAGTCGGATGAAGCAGTATGCCCGATGCTCGTGGAAATTTCATAGCTGCGTTCTTAACGCTTCGCCGCAAAACACTCGTAAGCGATCACCGTCCGTGCCGGCAGCACTAAACCAATGGTTCCGTCAGTTCCGCCGTGATCACTGGCCGGGACCGTTTTTGCCCCGCCAACTGGACGGCAAACGTTGTTCCCGAAAGGCAGACCGATAAGGCCGGCATCAAATTTCGAATTTTTCGACGTCGCAGATCTGTTCACGCCGACCACAAAGATCTCACCGTCAACCAGACGGCCGAACAAATAAACATCGTCGCTATATTCGATATCGACCGTGCGGCCTTCCCGCAGGGCTCGAGAAC
>JAKQII010000393.1 GCA_029557535.1 Acidobacteriota bacterium | reverse complement strand
CGAATTCGAATCCCGCAAGTGCATTGAGAGAGAATCTATTGACGGAGTCAGCTTTCACTTTTCCCCTTTTTCACTTTTCCCCTTTTCCCCTTTTCCCCTTTTCCCCTTTTTCCCTTTTTCACTTTTTGTAAAACCGCCAGTTCGTTTTGAACTCCCGCGACAGCTTTTGATTCGTCAGGATCGCGCGGACCATCTCGACCGGGATCGGGCCTTCCTTCAAGATCGTGTCGTGGAATTCCCGGTCGGTCATCTTTTTCGAGTCGACGAGTTCGTGATGCAGGTTGTAAAACTGCAGACCTCCCATCATATAGGCGATCTGGTAAAGCGGCCCGTAATCGCCGCTGAACGAGCGCCGGACCTCGGCCAGCGCGTTGTCGCGCTCATGCCCGACCCGGTCGACGAGAAAATCGACGCATTCGGCCGGAGTCATCTTCTCGAGGTGAAAACTCAAGCTGAAAATGATCCGGGCGCAACGGTGCATCCTCCAAAAGAGCGCGCCGACCCTATCCTCGGGCGTCGAATCGAACCCTTTGTCCCACAACAGAAACTCCCAGTACAACGCCCAACCTTCGCCCCAGAACGGCGTCCGGAACAAACGCCTATACGGACGATACCGCGCGTTCATGTATCCCTGGAGATGATGGCCCGGAATCAGCTCGTGATGAACGGTGGCGTGCGAAAAATGCGGATTGTTGCCGCGCATCGACATCATCTTCTGCTCGTGCGACATACCGTTCGTCGGGTATGAAACGAGGATCGTCTCGCCGCCGAGAAAGAACGGCGCGACGAGTTGCCGTTCGGGCGTCATCATTTCCATCCGCCAGCCGTCGCGCGCAACCGGCGGAACGGTGACGAGGTTGTTCTTCTCGACGAAATCGATCGCCTGATATGCCAGGTCACGGATCATTTCGGGCTGCTTTCCGGGCGGCACGTATTTCTGTTTGACAGCCTCGAGCGCCTTTTTCCAGTCGTCGCCGAAACCCATCTCGCGCGACGCCTTTCTCATCTCGGCCTCGCACCATGCGAATTCCTTGTTCGCGATCTCGATCAGTTCTTCCGGCGAATACGGGATCATCTCGAAATCAAGTTCCTTGATCAGCGCATCCCTTCCGATCGGATCGCCGATGATCGTCACCCGGTCGTCGGCGCGAATCCCGACGAGTTGTTCGGAGACATAGTTCTGATAGGCGATAAGTCCCTCCTCAACCGCCTTGAACGGCGCCGCGCACCACCATGTGTAATCCGGATCGTAGGCCGCGTAGAAGCGATTCCAGCCGGTAAGCGTCTGTCGAAGAGAGTACAAAGTGCGGACGGCGCGATACGCGACCGTCTTTTTCGGCCTCGCGATCTTGCCGCTTTCAATATCCTCTTGAACCTTCGAAATTGTCTTCGCAAGTTCATTCAGAAGGGCCGCCGTTTTCGCCGGATCGATGGGCTCGAGTTTGCGGCGTGAGTCCTCAAGGTCGCTGATCGTCCGCATGAACGGCAGGATCGGCGCCATCTCTATGTATTGCCCGCGGATGCGTTCGAGCTCGCTGTTTTCGTGCTCGAGGTAATTCCGGAAAAGGATGTGATCGACCTGTTCGGCCTCGCTGAGTTTCTCGAAATTTTGACGCGCAAGCATCGCGAGCCACTCGTCGTAGAGTTTCCGATAGCGGGCTTCACGGTTCGGCGATGTCTCGGCGGTGTAGAACCGGTCGAGCAGGTCGCTGTCCTCGCGAAACTTCTCGATCGCGCCGCGCAGGCGCGACGGCGATTCGTTGTAGGAATCAAGCTCGTTGACCTGAGCGAGAACGGCGGACGAAAGCAAAAGAATGATGATCGGGACAAGTCGTTTCATGTGGTGAAGTTTAATCCAGAACGGCCGATCCCGGAACCGACCCCGAACAAACATCGGACACAATTCCGCTTCAGGGACAATTCCGTCGAGGCAAAGTTCGAGCGTCGTTCACAACCCAACTGATTACGAAAAGAGATTTTAGTCTCACCGGTTGACTCGCCATAACCAATCAAATACATTGAATTTAGAATAATTCTAATTCAATTTCATCACTTTGGAGGAAAACGATGGCAGAACTGAAAGGTTCGAAAACACAGGACAATCTGAAAGCGGCGTTTGCCGGTGAATCAATGGCGAATCGCCGTTATCTGTACTTCGCAAAGGTCGCCGACGTCGAAGGTTATCCGGAAGTCGCGGGAAATTTCCGTGACACCGCCGAAGGCGAGACCGGACATGCTCACGGGCACATGGATTATCTGAAGTCATGCGGCGACCCGGCCACGGATCTGCCGTTCGGCGACACGATCGCGAACCTCGAATCGGCTGTCCACGGCGAAACGCACGAGTACACCGACATGTATCCGGGCATGGCAAAGACCGCTCGCGACGAAGGCTTCAACGAGATCGCCGACTGGTTCGAAACGCTGGCAAAGGCCGAGAAATCGCACGCCGGACGCTTCCAGAGCCTGCTCGACGGGATCAGCTAGTCGGTTAGCAGTAAGCAGTGAGCGGTGAGCAGTCTGTACACGATTCCTTCCGCCACTCACTGCTCACTGCCAGCTGCTTACCGCTCACTATGTCAAACATCGCCTACGCTCCGTCCGACGGACTGAGTTACGATCCGTCGGAAGATAAGTATTGGGATAAAGAAGGCCTTGCCAAAGAGGTCGAACGAACGTTCGAGATCTGCCATGGCTGCCGGATGTGCTTCAAGTACTGCGATTCGTTCCCTTCGCTCTTCCGGTTCATCGACGAAAACCACGACGGCGATGTCAGGAAAATCAGCGCTGCCGAGACCGAGCAGATCATGGACGAGTGCTTCCAGTGCAAGCTATGCGAAGTTCAGTGTCCGTATACCGAGCGCGACAACCACGAGTTCAATCTCGACTTTCCGAAGCTGGTCCATCGTTACAAGGCGATCCGGCACAAGGAAAAAGGCGCGTCGCTTCGGGACAAGATACTCGGCGATCCGGACAAGGCCGGCCGCATGGCGCGGACTCTTCCGGTTTTTCTTGCCAATACGGCGAACCGCAATAAGATCCACAGATATTTTTTCGAAAAGATCGTCGGCGTTCACCGCGACAAGCTGCTGCCCGACTTCGCCGGTGAGTCGTTTGAAGCCTGGGCGGAAAAAAGCGGCCGGGTGAAGAACGACGGCGAGGTCGTGCTCTTTCAAACCTGCTACGTCCAGAACAATGAACCGCAGATCGGTCGGGATACGGTCGAGGTGCTTGAGAAGAATCAGGTCAAGACCGCTTGCGCTAAGGGGTTGAACTGCTGCGGCATGCCGGCGTGGGAACACGGCGATATCGACGGACTTCGCAGGATGGCGAAGGCGAATATCGAGAAATTGATCCCATACGTCGAAAAGGGCGCGAAAGTGCTTGCGATCAACCCGACATGCGCGATGATGCTCCGGCGCGAATATCCGAGTCTCGTCGATCTCGCCGACCGCGCGAACGCCGATAAGATCGCCGAAGCGACGATGGATCCGAGCGAGTTCCTGTGGTCGATCCGCAATGAAGAACGCTTCTGCACAGACGTCAAATCAAAGCCTGAAGGCAAGGTGGCATATCATGCGCCGTGCCACCTGCGGGCACAGGCCGTCGGCTTCAAAGGCCGCGATCTGATCCGCAAAATTCTGGGCGTCGCACCGGCGACGACAATGGAATGTTGCGGTCACGACGGAACCTACGCGATGACGGTCGAGGGCTTCGAACCGTCGCGGCGCATCGGAAAGAAAGCTTTCGACGGCATGAAACAGGAGAAAGAAGCCGAAATCTGGGCGACGGATTGTCCGCTCGCGGCGATCCAGTTCGAGCAGCATGCCGGGAAAAAACCGATGCACCCGATGTCGATCCTGGCGAAAGCGTATCGGGGCGAGAAATTCTGAAAACTCGGATCGAGTTTTTGTTCCAAAATTCCAGGATTCCAAGATTCCAGGTCTACATTCGACCAAGGAAATCTTGGAATCATGGAATTTTGGAATCTTGGAATCAATGAAAAAAGTTCAACGCGAAGGCATCCTCGATTACGTAACGTATGAAGAACAGCGGACGTCGATCCGCGAATCGGCGATGCGCGCCAAGGACGCGCGTCGCGTCCATTGCGGCGATCACCTGACATTTCTCTTCGAGAACACGGAAACGATCCGCTATCAGGTGCTTGAAATGGTCCGTGCGGAGAAGATCGTACGCGAGGCCGACATCCGCCACGAGATCGACACGTACAACGAGCTGATCGGCGACGCCGGCGAGATCTGCGCGACCCTGCTGATCGAGATCGAGGACGTCGACGACCGTGCGAGAAAGCTTACCGAATGGGTCGGACTTCCCGAACGGATCTATCTCAAACTCGACACCGGCGAACGGACGTTCGCGCAGCCCGATAACCGCCAGAACGAGGACGCAAAGATCAGTTCCGTCCAGTTCCTAAAATTCATATGCGGCTCAGGGAAACCCGTCGCAATCGGAACCGACCACCCGAAGTTGTCGATCGAATCTAATCTGAGCGAATCACAAAAGGCCGCCCTCGCGGGCGACCTTGGGAACGATTAGTTGAAATTTGAGAATGGATACTTGAGAATTCGCAACTCTCAATTCTCAACTTTCAATTATTAGTGATCCGAACCCGTCAACCGATCTCCTCGAGAAAACTCACGCCGTCTTTTAATTCCAGCCCGAAAATATCGGCGATAGTCTGCCCGATGTCCGAGAGGCTCTGCCGAGTCCCGAGACTGACGCCCGGCGTTGCATTCTTGCCGTAAACAAGCAGCGGTGCGTATTCGCGCGTGTGGTCAGAACCGGGCATCGACGGATCGTTTCCATGATCCGCCGTGAGGATCAGAAGGTCATCGTCACGCAGCGCGCTGAATATCGACGGGATCTGGGCGTCGAACGTTTCGAGCGCCTTCGCGTATCCTTCGACATCGCGCCGGTGTCCGTAGAGCATGTCGAAATCGACCAGATTCGCAAAGATCAGTCCGCGAGTGTCATCGCCGAGCGCTTTGATCGCAACATCGACCACCTGCTGGTTGTTCTTCGCGGTGAGGTCCTGGGTGACGCCGATCGAGTCGTAGATCGACGCGATCTTCCCGATACAAACGACGTCCAGACCATTGTCTTTGAGCAGCGGCAAAAGATTCTCGGAGGGCGGCGGCACCGCATAGTCGTGCCTGTTCTCGGTGC
>JAKQII010000118.1 GCA_029557535.1 Acidobacteriota bacterium | reverse complement strand
TCTATTCCATGACTCGGGAAACCGTCTTTATAACATCAGACTTTCGCCCCCCGCTAACGCAGGTGGTACTGACAAGATGATCAGATTGAAGACCCCGAAACCCATTCGTCGGATCTCAATGATCTTGAGGCCGGCGGCGCGCGCCGTATCGGCCGTCCGGCGGTTGAAGTGATCCTCGATCAGCCGCGTCGAGACGACATTGATCGCGTCGAACGCGTAACCCAGCGGTCCATCCGGCCGGACGTGTTCGAGGAGCACGATCGATCCGCCCGGACGGACAACCCGCCGCAGCTCATGAAATCCGCGCGAAGGATCGCACACCGAACAAAAAACCAAAGTCGCAAACGCTGCATCAAAAGTACTTGAAGCGAACGGAAGGTCTTCGACGCTGGCCTGGACCAATCGGATCGCTCCCGCGCGTTCGCTCGCGCGGCCGATCATTTCGGTTGCGGGTTCCGAAGCGACGAAGTGAGTTTCAGCCGGGTAGTTCGCGAAGTTCGCTCCCGTTCCGGCCCCGACTTCAAGGACGGTCGAACCGGACGGAAGAAATCTGATCGCTTCCCGGCGCCAACGAGCGAGAAACAAGCGCTCGAGCGGTGCCATCAATCGGTCATATCGTTTGGCGAGGCGATCGTAAACCATCGTCTGATTGTTATTTGAGGCTGCCAGATTTAGCAATTGGCGACGAACCATTTACAATTAACACCCTGAGTATGGCGAAAAAAGGAACAGTTCTGATCTGCGACGACGAAGAGATCATGCGGGACGTTCTCGAAACGATCCTCTCCGGCGCAGGCTATAAGGTCGATCTTGCGCGAAACGGCGAGGAAGCGCTCGAGGCGTACTCCGAAAAGTCGTACGACGTCGTTTTGATGGATGTTTCGATGCCCGGCATGGGCGGACTGACCGCGCTGAAGGAATTGATCAAACTTGACGCGGACGCCTATGTTCTGATGATCACGGCGTACGCGACCTTTGATACGGCCATCTCGGCGTGGGAAAAAGGTGCTGAAGGTTGCATCCGCAAGCCGTTCCAAAATGAACAGATCCTCGCGCTGGTCGCCAAAGGCATCAAGGCGCGGCGCAAGGAAGAGGAGCGGGTCGTCCTTCGCCAGGCAATGACGCGATCCGTCCGCCGCGAAGGATTCATCGGGCGTTCGGAAGCGATGGAAGTCGTCTTCCGGCTGGTTGATCGCGTTGCGCCCGCACGATCGACGGTACTGATCACCGGCGAATCCGGTACCGGAAAGGAACTGGTTGCCAAATCGATCCATGAAGCGAGTCCGCGGGCGAATGAGCCATTCGTCGTCGTGAACTGCTCAAACATTCCGTCGGACCTCCTTGAATCGGAACTTTTCGGACACACCAAGGGCGCTTTCACTGGCGCCGTCGCGGCCAAGAAGGGGCTTTTTGAAGTCGCGGACGGCGGTTCGATCTTTCTCGACGAGATCGGCGATCTGCGTCCTGAAACCCAGGTGCGTCTGCTCCGCGTGATTCAGGAACGGGAGTTCACGCCGCTCGGCGATACGGCGCCGACCAAAGTCGATGTCCGGATCATCGCCGCCACGAACGTCGATCTTAAGGAAGCGGTCAAGAACGGCACGTTCCGCGAAGACCTTTATTACCGGCTTTCGGTCGTGCCGATAGAACTTCCGCCACTGCGCGACCGCCGGGACGACATCCTGCCGCTCGCGCAGTTCTTCATCCGCAAGTACAACGACGAGAACGCGCGCCAGATCAGCGAAACGCTTTCGCCCGGCGTCCTCTCGCTGCTCGAGAACTACTACTATCCCGGCAATGTCCGCGAACTCGAGAACATCATCGAACGCGCGGTCGTGATCGCGCCGACCGATGAACTGACGACGGATTGTCTGCGTCCCGAAGTACAGAATCCCGATCTTGCGTTCGAGTTACTTAAGAATACCGAAGGATTCTCGGCGGACATCGATATTTCACGCGGCGTGAATTTTTACGACGAAGTGAAAAAGTTCGAGATCGACCTTATCCGGCGGGCGCTCGAACAAACCGGCGGTCACCAGTCGCGTGCGGCGAGATTGCTTGGACTAAACGCGACCACGCTCAATTCCAAGATAAAGAACTACAACATTCAGGTCCGGATCTGAGGCCAGTTCCCTTCCGCGAATCGCCTCACCGATCGAACAGTGCCGCAGGGTGTCGGATCGTGCGTCAACCCTGTGCGTCTCAAGTAATTCAAAATTTTGAAGAATCATACGATTTTTCCCATCAACCGCCATACGTAGCGGACGCTAAACCGTGCATTCATTGCGCGTTTGATGGTGGCATGCGAATTGAGTGTTTCTGCTCAGAATTCCAGTCTTTTTCAGAAAAGATAGTCAGTTGAACAAATGGAGGAGCAAATGAAGAGATTTATCATCAGCTTTTTGCTTGCCGCCGTTGCCGCGGTCGCCGCCTTCGGGCAGGGAACGACCGGGCGGCTTGCCGGAACCGTTTCGGGACCGGACGGCGCGTTGCCCGGAGCAACCGTGGTTGCGAAGGATAACAAGACAGGCAGAGAGTTTACGACCACTTCGAATTCTGAAGGAAATTACCTTTTCCCGCAGCTTGAGTTCGGAACCTACACCGTGACCGTCACGGCGAGTGGGTTTAAGCAGTACGTGGCGACTGAAGTCAAGATCGACGTCGGCCGCGACTATACGTTGGCGGCGACACTCGAAGTCGGCGACGTGAGGGAAAGCGTCACGGTTACGGCCGGTGCAGACGTGGTAACGGCAGGAACCGCGCAGATCTCGAACACGGTCAGCCCGCAGCAGATCCTGTCGCTTCCGCTGATCACGCGTAATCCGCTCAGCCTGACAACGCTTCAGGCCGGTGTTTCGAGCAACTCGGCACAGAACACGACGATCAACGGGATGCGTACGACGTTTACGAACATCACGCGTGACGGTGTCAACATTCAGGACACGTTCATCCGCACGAACGCCACGGACTTTGCTCCGGGCCGTCCGTCGGTTGACGATACGGGCGAGTTTACGATCTCGACGGGCAACCAGGAAGCCGACCAGGGATACGGCGGCGCGCAGATCCGTCTCGTGACCCCGCGCGGTACGAAGGACTTTCACGGTGCGCTTTTTGCGTACAACCGCAATTCCGAGTTTGCCGCGAACAGCTTCTTCAATAACCGCAACAACACCGCAAAGCCGTTCCGCAACCGTAACCAGTACGGCGGCAAATTGAGCGGCCCGGTTCCAATCCCGGCCTTCGGTACCGGCGGAAAGTACTTTTACAAGGACAAGGGCTTCTTTTTCTTCTCGTACGAAGGGATCAGAGACCCGGTAACGTCGGTTGCGACGCGCACGATCCTGACGCCGGCCGCCCGCGGCGGAGCGTTCACCTGGACGCGCACGAACACGAATGCGTCGCCTTTTTGTCCGTCGACGACCGTTGGAACGACGTGCGTCATTCCCGACCTGCTCGGTTGGGCACGTTCGCTCGGCGGCACGTTTACGCAAGTACCGGCGACGGTCGACCCGACAGTCGCGGCCCGCATCATTTCGCAACTGCCGACGGCGAGCAATTTCACCGGCGGCGACGGTCTCAACACCGCGGGTTTTCGGCTGCTTCGCGCTTCGAATCAAACGCGCGACCAGTATTCGTCGCGAATTGACGTCGACATGACCGAACGTGATTCGATCCTTGGCGTTTACAACTACAACAAGGAAACGAACCTTCGTCCGGATGTCGACACGACGAAGTTTACGACCATTCCGGGCGTAACGCAGTATTCGGAGAACATCCAGTTCACGATGGCTTATCGCCGGATCTTCACGACCAACATCGTAAACGAATTCCGCGGCGGTATCTTCACGAGTGTCGTTCCGTTCGACAGCACGGATCCGCTGCCGGACTTTTATCTCACGCCGACGTTGGTGTCGAATCCCGAGAATAATTTCCGCGACCAGGGACGTACGACAAAGGCGTTCAACTTCCAAGACAATGTTGACTGGATCTGGAAGAACCACACGTTCCGATTTGGCGGACAGGTTCAGATATTCCGGGTGAACGCTTACAACGACGTCGCGAATCTTCCGACGGTCACCATAGGTACGGGTACGGCGACACCGACGTTCACGAGTGCGAACTTTACCTCGATCGGCGGGATCAACACGACCCAGCTTGGGGCGGCCAACGGTCTGCTTGCGTTGCTCGGCGGTGGTTTCACGACGGTTGCCCAGTCGTTCAACCTTCGTGATACATCGACTGGCTTTGTTCGCGGTGCCACGACCTTCCAACCGTTCCGCTATGAGAACCATTCGTTCTATGTTGCGGACCGCTGGCTCGTCGGCAAAGGCCTGACGCTGAACCTCGGCGTCCGTTACGAACTGTTCCCGGCGCTCCGTATCAACAACGGTATCGCTCTTGAACCCGTTATCGCGGACATCGACAATCCGATCGCTTCGTTGTTGAATCCGGCAGGAACGTATGATTTCATCGGCGGAAATTCCGGCCGCAAGAACGCATACTACAAGACGGACTACAACAACTTTGCGCCGAATCTTGGTGTCGCTTGGTCGCCGAGCTTCGAGTCCGGGTTTGGCAAGTTCCTTTTCGGCAGAGCCGGAAAGTCTGTTCTTCGAGGCGGCTACAGCCATATCTACGGAAACGACTCGATCGTCACGTCGATCAACAACGCCGCGGCCAACAACGCCGGTGCCGCCCGTACGGGTGTGACGCTCAGCAACCTGAACGGCCGGTTCACGACGGGTGTTCCGACGGTTCCGCTTCCGACCTACGTTACGCCGCCGCGCACCTACATCCAGAACAACGGTGTCGGTCTCGGCAATTTCTTCGGCGTTGTTTACGGCATCGATCCGAAGCTCCAGACGCCGATGATCGAACAGTACAACTTCGGTTTCCAGCGTGAGTTCTGGGGCAACACCGCATTCGAGATCCGCTATGTCGGAACCCGCAGCAAGAATCTCGCTCGCGGCGTCGACCTTGGACAGATCGACATTTTCAACAACGGCTTCTTCGCCGATTACGAACGCGCGCGTGCAAACTGGTTGCTGACAGGCGGTACCAGCGGTGGTAATCCGTTTTGCACTTCCGCCGGTTGCCAACCGCTGTCGATCTTTATCAATACGAATACGCCGGGTGCCGGACGTTTGGTTGTTGGAGCGGGTGGCTTGTCACTGACAACCTTCATCAACAATCTTAATAACGGTACGCCGGCAGACCTTGCGGTGTCGTTCATCAACAACACCGCGAACCTGAACAACATGCCGACGGTCGCGAGTCCGACCAATGTCCCGCGGATCAACTTCCTGCCGAATCCCGGAACCGGTATCATTGACTACTTCAACAATGATGGTTGGTATCGCTATGATTCGCTGCAGTTTGAGGTTCGTCGTCGTTTGTCCAACGGCCTGTATTTCCAGGCCAACTACACGTTCTCGAAGAATTTGACGAATGCCGTAGGTACTTCGCAGGCGCTTCTCGAGCCGTATCTGGACAACAACAACAAGCAGTGGGATAGACAGCGCGCCGACTTCGATCAGACGCACGTCTTCAATTTCAACGGTATCTATGCGCTGCCGTTCGGAAAGGGCAAGATGTTCCTGAACAAGGGCGGATTGGTCGACAAGATCTTCGGCGGATTCGAACTTTCGGGTCTCGTTCAGTGGACCTCGGGAGCGCCGATCAGCCTCGTCGACACCCGCGGCACCTACAACCGGACCGGCCGTTCGGGCCGTCAGTCAGCGGATTCGTCGCTGACGAACGATCAGATCCGGGCCCTGACCGGCATTTTTGAAGCCAACGGACGTATCTACTGGATCAATCCGTCGGTTATCAATTCCAGCGGTCAGGCTTCAGGCGGATTTGGTTCAACTCCGTTCGCGGGTCAGGTCTTCTTTAACGTGAATCCGGGTCAGACCGGAAACATGGGCCGTACCTTGTTCGATGGACCGAGCTATTTCAACATCAATGCTGCCTTGTTGAAGAGCATCAGGTTCACCGAGTCGATACGCGTCCAGCTCCGTATGGAGGCGTTCAACATGCTCAACAACGTGAACCTCGTCCAAAACACGCAGTTTGCTAACATCAACAGCACTTCGTTTGGACAGATCACGGGAGAATATGGTCCGCGGCAGGTACAGTTCGCGGCTCGCTTTGAATTCTAAACGGCTGAAATGCTGATTGGTTATGTCCGCCGGGTGCAGATCCGGCGGACTTTTTATTTGAACCCGGATTTGCCCGCGAATTTGGCCAGTCAACGCGAAAAGGCAGGTCTTAGACAAAAGAAATTCGGTCAAAGTATCTGCTTTTGCCGAATCGCATCCAGCGTCCGACAAATCGCGGCGTTCGCGTTGTCTGCCCGATTCGCGTTCATGGCGGAGATTCGCGGGCAGAACCTTTCTTCACTTGCGTAATTTGTGTTGGTATACTTAGCCCAACTTGAATGGACGGGCCTCTTCTTTCAGCTTCACAGCTTTCGCTTAAGCCACTCGGTGCCGGGGATCTGATCGACCGTGCGGTACGCCTTTACCGAAAAAACTTCTGGACGTTTCTTTGGATCGCCGCACCGCCGATCATCGCGGGGACCATCTTTTCGGTAACGTGGACCATACTTGCACGCTCGATCTTCACCGTCGATACCGTCAACAACCCGGATGAGACGATCTTCTACATGTTTTTCATGTGGACCGGAAACCTTGCGATCAGAACAGTCGAGACGATTGCCGCGATGATCGTCATGGGCGGCGCCGCGCGGGTCTTTGTCAGACATCTGCTTTTCGACGAGCAGATAACATTCATGGAAACCTACAAGGTGATCCGCGGACGGATAGTTGGTCTTGCGTTCGCTTCGATGATCATCACCGTTTCGCTCGGAGTCATCGGATTCTTCATCTTCTATCTCACGCTGATCATCGTTTTCCTGGCGATCGCGCTGGCGGTTGCCGCATTTTCGTTCTCGCCGTTCCTTGCGACGATCGTCTCGATCTTCCTCAGTATCGCGATAGTCACGCTGATGCTCTGGCTCTTCTTTCTCGTGGCGTCGCGGCTCGCGTATGTTCCGCAGATCATGCTGGTTGAAGGGCAGTCGGTCGGAGCGGCGATCGGACGCAGCGCGTCGCTCGCGAGCGGAAACGTCAAACGGCTGGGCGGTCTGTTCATATTTACGTTTCTCGCGATCTATTCGGCCCTCGCCCTGCTTTACATCCCGATGGGCTGGTACGCATGGGTCAACGGCATCGATCTGGCAAGATTCATTTACGATCCGGACTCGGTTCCGGCGTGGTTCGAGATCGCGAACCAGGTGATATGGCAGGTCAGCATGATCCTGTTGCTTCCGGTTTGGATGATCGGACTTTGCCTGCTTTATGTCGACGAGCGGGTTCGCCACGAAGGCTATGACATCGAATTGATGGCCGCGCGCCGGCTTGGCGAGATCCCGGCCGTTCCCCGCGAGTTCATGAATCCGTTGCAACCGGCACTGGCGACGAACATTTCGCAGTCGACCACGCCGGCGAGCGGTAAGTCGTCGATCACGACTCTCGGTTTGAAATGAGGAAGCATTTTGCAATTCTCGTGATCCTTGTCGCGGCGATTCCGGCGCTCGGCGGGACGTTGGCCGACTTCAAGAACTACCTGACATCGACCAAGGCGGAGGTCGATGCTCTGGTTCTGTTGGTCCAAAACGACCGCGCCGCAGACGGGATCAAGGCGCGGCGGGCGGAACTTGTCAAAAGACTCAGGGAACCCGGCGCGGCGCTCCGGCTGATCGAGTTTGCCGGATCAAGCATCGAGGTCGACTACGGATGGTTTGCGGTCAAGGCAGACGCCATCGAGAAAGGTCCGGATGCTCAGCTGGCGGTAATCGAGGAGGTCGGCGAGCGCATTGACGCATTGCTCCTGAAAATCACTGAACTCGAGGAGGCGCAGGCCACCGGCCTGACGAAGGATGAGTCCAAGCAGAAACTCGGTGAGATCCTGAGCCGCATCGAGTTCCAAAAACCGGCGCCGCCGGAAGAGAGCCTTTTGGACCGCATCGCACGTGCGATCAACCGCTGGCTCGATGAAGTTTTCCCGAGAGTCGAAATGCCCGCCGACGGCAGTGAGGGCATGCGCTCGACGTCGGTCGTTCTCCAGTTTGTACTGTACGCGTTCGTCATCGGCGTCGTCGGTTATCTGCTGTTCAGGTTCTCGCCGTTCCTCGTGACCAAATTGCGCCGTCGTCGTCGTGAATCGGCCGAGGACCGCGTGATCATGGGCGATCGGATCGGCTTTGAGGAGAACGCGGGAACCCTGTTCGGTGAGGCGGAACTTTTGGCGCGGAACGGCGATCTTCGCGGTGCCGTCCGCAAAGGCTACATCGCTCTTCTCTGCGAGCTTAGCGATCGCAAACTCGTCGGACTCGCGCGGCACAAAACGAACCGCGACTATCTGCGCGACGTCCGCAAACACAGGACCTTGTTCCAACGAATGAACGACCTGACCGGCAGCTTCGAGCGGCACTGGTACGGTTTCGAGGAAACAACATCGACGGACTGGGAGGAATTCCGTGACGGCTACCGGCAAACGATGGAGTCGAGCCGGCAAGTGTAGCCGGCGCAAGATGTAAGATGCGGCAAAGACTGCTAATCTTGGTAGGATTTTTGATCCTGATCGCGTTGCTGATCGGGCTCAACGCCGCGTCGTACACACAGCGGGAAAAGCTTCCGGACAGCGAATTTCTTCCGAACCGTTCAACATTCAACAGCGGGGCTACCGGTACAAAGGCGTATTTCGACCTCTTGAACGAAACCGGTCGACGGCCGATCAGGTGGACCGAGCCGCCATCGGAACTGACCGGGAAGGACTCGCCTGACGTGCTGGTCGTTATCGGAACTGTTCGCCAGGAATTCACGGATGCCGAGATCGAAGATCTGATGCGTTGGGTCGCACTGGGCAATCGCCTGGTCTTGATCGATCGGGAACCGTCGCCGGAAATGATCAAAACGACGGCGAACTATTCCCTCGCCTTACGCGCGACCGAGAACCCGTTCATGGGAACCGACGCTTACGATCAGTCGCAAATGACAATCGGCACCAATGCGGCCAGGCCGAAGATCCCGAGCCTTTTGACTCAGTCGGTAAACTCGGTCCAGCCGTCGCGTTACGCGGCGACCATGACTTTCGAGCGACAAGGATCGCCGCCGACAGTGACATATGACGACAGCGATGCGACCGGTCAGTGGATACCGGTCGTTCATTTCGCCAATGAAAAGAAAAACGTGGTCGTCGACGTTCCGTTCGGCTCTGGACAGATCGTCTTCGTTTCGGATCCGTACATTGTCTCGAATGCCGGAATATCGGTCGCGGACAATTCCCAGCTCGCGCTGAATCTCGTGAACCGTGACGGCACGATCGCATTTGACGAATATCACCAGGGATTCGGTTCTAATCGCAATCGGTTCTTCGAGTTTTTCGCCGGAACACCCGTGATCGCAATGTTCGCGCAGATCGGGCTTCTCGTCGCGGTCGTCTTTTTCTCGCAGAGCCGGCGCTTCGCACGTCCCGTTCCCGAGCCGGAGCCGGATCGGCTCTCGAAGCTCGAGTATGTATCGGCGATGGCCCAGCTACAGCAACGGACGCACGGATACGATCTCGCGATCGAGAACATCTACACCGACTTCCGGCGTCGCGTCTCGAGGCTCCTGGGAACCGATAACTTCAAAACTCGAAATCCTGAACTCGCGCGTTTGATCGTCGAACGTCTCCCGGATGAAAATGCGGACGACATCGCGGCGGTCATGGACCGGTGCGCCGAGATCGGCTTTGGCGTGAAAACGAACCGCAAGGAAGTGGTTGTGCTCGCGTCGCGCCTGCGCGACCTCGAAAACAAGCTCGGTCTGCAACGCCGATCACGGACGACCGAACGATTCCGCCGGAACTGAATGAACGCGACCGAATTGACTGCACTGCTGCTTTTGTTTTTCGCGACGAGCATTGTCGGCGTCGTGACCGGAAGCAATTCGCTGGTCACCGTTCCGGTGATGTTCCAGTTCGGTATCGATCCGAAAGTGGCGGTGGCGACAAATATGTTCGGCCTGACTTTCATGAGCATCGGGGCAACGCTGCCTTTTTTGAGGTCGGGCACGATCGATCGCGGACGTGTCACACCGCTCGTCGCGCTGACATTGTTCGGATCGGCCCTTGGCGCGTGGCTCGTCGTCCTGATTTCCCCGGTCAGCCTGAAGCTCGTCGTTTCGATCGCGATGATTGCCGTCACGGTGTTCACGCTGGTTCATCGAAAAGCCGGGATCGAGCGCTCCGAAATATCCGGTTCTGCCAGGCTTGTCGTCTACGTTCTGACGTTCGCGCTGGCGGTATACGGCGGGCTTTACAGCGGCGGGTATGTGACGATGCTGACTGCTGTCTATGTCGCATTTTTCGGAATGACGTTCTCGGAATCCGTCGCCGCGACGAAGCTTGTCAACGTTTTTTCGTCCGCAATTGCCACGGTAATCTTTATGTGGCAAGGTTTAGTAGATTATCGGCTCGGACTGATGCTCGCGGTCACGATGTTTATCGGAGCATACATCGGCGCGCATACGGTAACTAAGCTGAGCGATGTCTGGCTCAAGCGCGTTTTTGTGATCGTCGTTCTCGCGCTGGCGGTCAAAACGATTTTGGATTTTCGATTTTAGATTTTGGATTCTTGGAGCGCGGTTTCGTTTGGCTGGAGAGGTTCCGGCGTTGACGGATCATCAGTCTTCGAGATATCTTTGCGGTCCCCGCGTGGTGGATAGTCTGTTTCACGCAAAGCTCGCCGAGATCGCAAAGCATCAGGCAAACATGCCGCGTGCGAGATACGCGACCCCAGATCACGATTCCGAATTATGTTGTCTTACACTCCGCAAACCATTGCTCACATACTGAACGAACTTCGTAAGGTCATCGTCGGCCAGGACGACGCGATAGAGCAAATCCTCGTGGCGATGCTGGCCGAAGGCCACGCGCTTATTGAAGGCGTTCCGGGAACGGCGAAAACGCTGACGATCAAGACGCTCGCCCGCATAATCGGGGCGCATTTCACGCGCATTCAGTTCACGCCGGACCTGATGCCGTCGGACGTCACGGGCACGAACGTCTTCAATATGCAGACGTCGCAGTTCAGTCTGCGCCACGGTCCGATATTCACCGACATACTGCTTGCCGACGAGATCAATCGAACGCCGCCGAAAACGCAGGCCGCGTTGCTTGAAGCGATGGAAGAACGGCAGGTCACGATCGACGGCGAGCGCTACCTGCTTTCTCCGCTTTTTACCGTACTCGCAACCGAGAACCCGATCGAGTACGAGGGAACTTATCCGTTGCCCGAAGCGCAACTCGACCGGTTCCTGCTAAAGATCGTGATCGAGTACCCGACGGCCGAAGCCGAACTCGAGATCATTTCGCGCTGGGATCACGGTTTCAACGCGCGGCGGCTCGAAGACGTCGATATCGTCGCGCTCGAAGACGTCGCCGCGATCCAGCATTGTCGTGCCGAGGTGCGCGCGCTGCGTCTCGAAGCAGGCGTACAGAAATACATTGTAGAGGTCATCAGAAAAACGCGAAGCCATTCGACCGTGCTCTATGGCGCAAGTCCGCGCGCCGCTGTCGCGCTGCTGCTTTGCTCAAAGGCACTTGCGGCTATTCGCGGACGCGAATTTGTGACGCCGGACGACATCCGTGACATCGCCGTGCCGGTTCTACGCCACCGCATCGCGTTGCGCGCGGAGGCCGAACTCGAGGGCGCAACGACCGACGTCGTAATCGCGGACATCATCAAATCGGTCGAGGTCCCGCGCTAGGATCATGGCGATCGCGTTTTGAACCTCAGACGATTCGACATAGAATTCGCATGTAGGTCGATCTCTTCAAACGGGCGAAAATCGTGACTGATCTGAATCGCCGGCAATTTACAAAACTGATCTTCGCGGCACCGGCAATTCTTGCCGCTGGGCGGCGCGTGTTTGCCGGAACGGACGCCGGCTTCAGATTCCTGGTTGTCGGCGACTCTCTCGTTTGGGGCCAGGGACTCGAAGAGAAAGACAAGTTCTACACGCTGACAAGGAATTGGCTGGCGACGGAAGCTTTCGGCGCTCCTTTCGACGTCGATCTCAAGGTCAAAGCACATTCGGGTGCTACTCTGACGCTCCACAAGAACGAGGAGGATGCGCTGTCGCGGGCGGGCAAACGCGAGACCGACAAATACGATCCGGAGATCAACGTCGGGTTTCCCAGCATACTGAGACAGCTTCAGGTCGCTCGCGATGAATACACGGCGGTCGGCATTGCCTTGTCGGACGTTCGGCTGATCATGCTCTCGGGCGGGATCACGGACATCTCCGTCGCGTCGATACTGAATCCGTTCGGCGACAACCGGCAGCTCGAATCGGACATTGAACGATATTGCCTGAAGGACATGTCAATCGTGTTGAGCCGCGCCTCCGAATTGTTCCCGAACGCGATCACGGCCGTGATCGGCTATTACCCGATGATCTCGCCGAAAACGTCCGCGCACGAATTGTTCAATTTCACGCTTGAGGCGTACGGGTTCCCGCGACCGCTTAAACCGATCGCCAACAACGCGCTGACACGTCAGTTCTTCAAGGTCATCAAGAAAAGATCTCTCAAACGCTCTCGGATCTGGATCGAAGGCTCGGAGAGGAATCTTCGCGGTGCGATCGAACGTCTGAACAAAGAAACGGGCTCGACCCGTGCGGTTTACGTCAAGGCCCCGATCAACGAGTCGAACACTTTCGGGACAGGAAACGGACTTCTGTTCGAGATGGTCAAGAAGGGCCGGATCAATGATCATTTTTACGACGAACGGAAAGAGCGATGCGGTCCGGTCCTGAACGATCTCAAGAATACGACAGGGCTTCGGTATCCCATCCGTTTCTGTGACATGGCCGCCGTCGGACATCCGGCCTCCGAAGGTTCGCGTGCCTTCATGGAATCGATCAAGGCCGCGCTCGAACCGCATCTCGCGACGCTCGCGAATCAAACAAACCGTTGATTTGGGAAGACCCGCGCATTTCCGAGCCAACCGGCCGCGATTGATCGCGGTCAATAGTAGAATTCCTTCACAAACTCTTCAACGCTCATCATATTTCTTTCCTAAGTAATTGGAATGATGTGACTTACAATAACATTGGAGGAAGTCGTTATGACCGAGATCTCGCGTCGCCGCTTTCTCTCCTACCTCATCTCCTTCGCGGGATTTGCCGCGATGCCTTTCGGCGGCCGCGCATTCACTTATGATGGTTCCGATTTCGACGTTCTCGTCGTCGGCGATTCGTTCATCTGGGGCCAAGGACTGCGCGAAGAGGACAAATTCTACTCGTTGATCACGCGGTGGCTCGAGGAAAAGACCGGGGGCGGTCCGTTGCGTCTCGAGGTCAAGGCGCATTCCGGAGCAAGGATCAGGCTCCACGACGGTCAGCTCGCAAAAATGCGAAGGCTCGGGCAGCCCACCGACAAGTTCTATTATCCCGAGGCCGACATATCCTTTCCTTCGATCACGCATCAGGTCGAAACCGCATTTGCGGATCATACCGATCCAAAACGGGTGAAACTCGTCATGGTCTCGGGCGGGATCACCGATCTCGTTGTCGGCAATGCCGTCAATCCGTTTCTCAAAAAGAGCAAGTTCTTGCGAATGGTTCACACCTATTGCCACGAAGAGATGTCGAACCTGCTTGTCCGGATTACCGACTCGTTCCCGAACGCGGTCGTCGCCGTCTTCGCCTATTTCCCGATCATCTCGACGCGGAGCGACATGAACAAAGTGACGAAGTACCTGATGAAGATCATCAAGTTCCCGCACTGGCTGCAATGGACGCTGACGAACGGCTTCAGCAAGCAGTTCATGAAGATCGTGCGCAAGGCGACGACCAAACGGTCGCGACTTTGGTTCTCGGAATCAAACAAGGAACTCGCGGACGCCGTCGCGAAGACAAACGCGAAACTGCCGTCGCCGAGGGTCGTCCTCGTGCCGTCGCCGGTCACGGAAGAAACCTGCTTTGCGACACCGAACAGCATGCTTTGGTCGCTCGATCACGACAATCGTCCGGAGGACGATCTTTATCAGGAGCGGATCGAGAAGTGTCCGCAGGTTTTTGACGAGATCAAGTACAAGCCGTTCGGACCGCTCTCGGTGCGGCTTTGCGAGCTCGCATCCGTTGCACACGTCAACAAGGCCGGCTCGATGGCGTACGCCGATGCGGCAAAGCCGCTTCTCGAACCGATTTTCAAGCCGTGAAATATTCCATAGATTCCAAACCTTCGAAGATTCCAATTAACAGATGTGTACCGGTTTCCACGCATTGGTCCGATCTTTGGAATCTTGGAATTTGTGGAATATATGGAATTTGATCCCGGTGTTACAATCGCCGCATGAAAGATACGGTCGGAGGCTATCCTAAATGGCGCGAATACCTGTTGTTCGCGATAGTCGTGTTTTCTTTTGCAGCGATCTTCTTTACTCCGAAGTTCGGGCAAGATCCGGCCTATCATGACTTTGCCGACAAACGCGCGTGGCTCGGGATTCCGAACTTCGGCGACGTCATGTCGAACATTCCGTTCGTGATCGTCGGCTTGCTCGGTCGTTCAATCTGTCTCAAGCGTCGCTCGGCGATCGAATGGACGGTGATGTTCGTCGGGATCACGCTTGTAAGTGTCGGATCGGCTTACTATCATTGGTCACCGAACAACGCGACGCTTGTCTGGGACCGCTTGCCGATGACGATCGGTTTTATGTCGCTCCTCGTCGCGCTTCTGGTCGAGCATATCGGGCCGGGTTTTCACCGGCTCTTGATCCCCGCGCTGCTCGCCGGCATCACGAGCGTTTTCTACTGGTTCTATTTTGACGATCTCCGTTTCTACGCCTGGATCCAGGCGATGCCGCTGCTCGTGATCGCCGTGCTGTTGGCACTACTGCCGGGCCGCTATACGCATCGCTGGCTGCTGCTGGTTGCCCTCGCCTTCTACATCGCCGCCAAGCTGACCGAAACATACGATGCAAAGGTATTTGCTTTAACCGGTTCGATGATCAGCGGCCACACGATCAAACATCTTCTGTCAGCCGTCGGAATTGCCGCGATCTGGTGGATGCTGAGGGTGCGGGCGGTGAGCAGTGAGCAGTGAGCAGTGAGCGGTGAGCAGTGAGCAGTG
>JAKQII010000389.1 GCA_029557535.1 Acidobacteriota bacterium | reverse complement strand
GTACGTCGCACCGGTGATCCAAGACGCCTTGTCGGACGCAAGAAAATATATCAGTTCGGCGATCTCCTTAGGTTCTCCAACCCTTCCGATCGGGTGCGTGTTCTTGGAATTCTTGAGAAATGCGGCGTAATTCTCTTCGTTCATCCCCCCTCGACGATGCAGGTTCGAAACAACCACTCCGGGGTTCACGGCATTGACCCTTACCCCTTTCTCCCCGAGATCTAGCGCCGCGCAATGGGTCAGCTGATCCACCGCCGCTTTCGAAACGCAATATGCAAGCAGATTGGGAAACGACCTGGTTCCGGCGACACTCGAGACGTTGACGATGTTGCCTTTCACCGCTTCAAGATGCGGCACGCACTTCTGCATGAGGTAGAAGACGCAGCGCAAGTTGATATTGATCATCTTGTCCCAGTCGTCGAGCGTTGTCGTTTCGATGGAGCCGTTGGCGATGATCCCGGCGGCGTTGACCAGCACATCGATTCGCCCGTACGCTTCGGCGGTGTCGTTGACAAGCCTTTCAACCTGCGTGGTCTCTCGGATATCGGCGAGGTGTATCTTGAGATTTCCCTTCTTCTTGAGCGTCTCATCGCGCAGAACGACGAGTTCTTTTTCGTTCCGCCCGACGGCCACGACCGTTGCGCCGTTCTTTGCAAAGAGGGCGGCCGTGGCCCGCCCGATCCCGCTGCTTGCGCCGGTGACGATAACAACCTTTTCCTTCATATTTCAGCGCTGTTTCAAATCCGCAATTGTATCGTTGTCCGCTTTGAGTCTAAAAGATTTGGGGGCAATTGACAAAAGGATCGCAAAAACGAAAAAAAGGCAGTTCACGCGAACTGCCCCAATCACAAAACGGAGATTCTCCTTAGGATTTCCGGTTCCTAAGCACCGGTGGTTTGCGGATGCTGGCCAAACAGCTGTTCGAATGCGTTCTTCGCCTCGTCGCTCTTCCGCTGCTGAAATTCACTCACCCAGTTCGTCACGTTGCCGACCATCTCACGAACTTGGTGCTTCGCGGTGTGGTTGTTCCGGGCCCCGGTCTTTGCAGGATTTTTAACCTCACCCTTCTTGATAACCTTGATTTTCCCTTTCGTAGTCATGATTGCAATTATTTCCCCCTTGTGTTTGCGATTTTATCGCCCCCTTGTCCCAACCCAGACGAGATGATCCCCGGGATTTTGCCCAACATCATCGATTTTGCAATTTGCAAAGCCCTCAGGCTTCTTTTGCGAATTGCAAACCTTGAAACGCGACCCGGCGTCATTTTGTTCCACGTTTAACAGAAAGTTAATCCCGTAAAGCCTGGATCATATGCAGAACCTGCCCGACCGCGTGATTGCATACGATGCTGGCACGTCCGTTGCGTTGACGAGACCCGTGACGTCGTTCGAACTATCAATTATCTACCTTGCATGCGGAGCCCCATTTGGCGTTTATTACCTCGTCACTTCACGAATCGAGAAGCGCAAGCCCGCCTTTGCATTGAAACTCCTGAAGAATTTTGTTTTCTGGCCTCAATATGCCGTTCGGCTTCTGGTGCGAAGCGAATGGCTTCGGAAATCATTCGATTCATATGTCCTGCGGAGGGTTGGCCGCGATTTCGACCTCGATGAAAAATTGCGGCGCGTAAGAAAGGACCTCGAACGGATCCACCTCGAGAGCAACAATCCGGCGCGGATCTTCGAATTCCGCGAAGACTTCGACCGCTACGCGGGTCTGAGTGTAGAACTCTCTCGTTGGACCAACGGCGATCAGAGCACCGCCGCGGAATTTCAATCGGCCGCCGGACGGCGGGCCACGGACGCCATTTCGGCGACGTGGAAACGCCGGAACAGAAGTCGCCTCGACGCGCACCGTGATCTCGCCCGAACGGAGTTCTTATCACATTTCACGAACTCCGGCCGAAGCGATCCGACGATCGATACGATCCTCGCTGATCTCTTGCAAACCGTTGGCGATGAGCATTTTGCGCCGCCCGATCGGCACGAGGCTTCGGAGTTGGCCGCACATGCAAACATCGCCTCCACGCAAACGCAAATTCTAGATCGGGCCGCTTGAGCCAGGACCGGGCATCGCATCCGGGATCTCCGGTCGGTCTCGACCCGATACCGCCAAGAGTCGAAGGTGATGACCCTATTCAGGCGGTCCAAGAAGGAGATCTTTGAATGGTCCGACGCTGAAACTCAGGATCGATCGCAGACGAATTGCGATTGCACTCGACCCGAGCTGCTACTACACTCGAACCGTGCTGGTCCTGCTTCATCTGTTTGCCCTTTTTCTGCTCGTCCTGCTCGGGTTCTACGTTTTCGTTGCGAATCCGCGCAACCGGGCGCACCAGACGTTTGCGGCTTTCATCGCCTTCCTCGCGCTCTGGACGATCAAAGATCTGATCTTCTGGAATTTTCACGGGACGAATGTCGCGGCGGGGTGGTGGGCCGCGTCGAGCTTCATCATCGCCCTCCTGATGCAGTGCTCGCTCGCGGTGTTCGCCTGGGTTTTTCCCGAGAATTCACGAACTCCGAAACGGAAGGCGGCGATTCTTTTCGCGCCGTCACTGGTTCTGATACCCGCAACGTTCGCCGGGCTGCTATGGCGTGAGGTCGGCTTACGCGACGGCAATTTCGAGATCGAGCTCGCGCCGCTCGCATACGCGTTCGTCGTCTACGTTTATTTCATCTTCGGATACGGCGCTTTCGTACTGTTCCGGAAATACCGCGCGCTGCGATCCTCGCAACAGGCCCAGCAACTCGGCGCGATCATTTGGGGACTGATGATCACCGGGGCGTTGAAGACCGCGGCCAACATCGTCTTTCCGTTCTTCGGTTATTACTTCCTGTTGCCGTACAGTTCGATCTTCGTGCTCCCGGGAGTGTTGATCTACGCGTACGCGATCTCAAATTTCAAGCTTTTTTCGCTCGAGAACGCGCTCGATCAGTTCCGGTTGTTCCCGATCACGTACAAGATCGCGCTGAGCATCGCGACGGTCGCGATCGTTAGCTTCACGGTTTTTCAGATTCCGATCGTCTGGTGGGCGTTCCAGGACGGCATCAATTTCGACGCGTGGCGCAAATACCTCGTGTTTAGCGTGATTTCGGCGTTGGTCCCCAACCTCCTTTTGTTGCTCTTGATCGTCAGAACGATCTCAAGGCCGCTGCAGCGAATCACATTCGCCGCCGTGCGCGTTACCGAAGGAAGTTACGGAACCGAGGTCGACGGACGCCACAGCAATGATGAGATCGGCCTCCTGGCGCAGTCGTTCAACGAGATGAGCCGCAAAATGGCCGACGACATCGAGCAGCTCAAGAACCTCAATGAGCAGCTGATACGAACCGAGAAACTGGCGGCGATGGGAACCCTGTCGGCGGGGCTGGCGCACGAGGTCAACAACCCGCTGGCCTCGATCTCGTCGCTGATCCAGATGATGCGCAAACGGAGTTCAGACGAAAAGGACATCGAAAACCTCCGGCTCATTGAGACACAGATCGAGCGGATCTCGCGGGTGACCAAGGACATGATGGACTTCGCCCGCGTGAGGCCCGCGGCACGAACCGCAATCGACATCAACTCCCTGATCGACAAGGCGTTGCGGCTCGCGAGTTTCGACAAGACGTTCCAGCGGCTCGGGATCGAACTCCGACTCGCCAATGAGATCCCCGATGTACTCGCCGATCCCGATCAGCTGACCCAGGTCTTCCTGAACCTGATGCTCAACGCCCGAGACGCGATGCCGGACGGCGGAAACCTGATCATTGAAACAACGGCCACGACCGATGAAGTCACGGCCACCGTCACCGATGACGGCACGGGAGTAGGGGCCGAAGACCTCAAAAAGATATTCGACCCATTCTATACGACGAAACCCGCGGGTTCCGGCACCGGTCTCGGACTCGCAGTCTGCTATGGGATCGTCAGCGCCCACGGCGGACGCATCGAGGCCGTCAGGGGCAGGACCGCGGGAACATCGTTCAAGGTGTTTCTACCCGCGCAGAATGACGGTCAGCGCTTGACCGAATAGACCCGGCCGTCGCGCGATCGGTAATAATTGCGACCGTTCTTCGTGTAAAGGTAGGTTGCGCCGGCGCCGACGAGGCCGCCGATGATCATTCCCTTCTTTCCGCCGAGCCACGCGCCGGTTCCCAGGCCGAGCAGCGTCCCGCCGCCGATCTTGGCAGCGCGCCGATAATTGCTGTTGTAATAACGACGTTTGGTACCTTTCCGGCTCGACGCGTAAAGCAGGCCCGCGCCGGCGCCGATCATTGCGCCGTTGCGGCCGCGTCCGATCAAGGCACCGGCTGCGGTACTTCCGCCGACGATCGCAAGATTCGTCAGCAATCCCTTCGAACTGCTGCGTTTCTTGCGGGTCTGCGCCATCGAGATCGAGCTTGCCGAAATAATGAGCGATAGTGCGATGAGTGCGATAAATATTCGATTCTTCATGATCTTCTCCCTCAGATTGAATGGCAGCGTGGTTATCTTGATCCCCTCAAGATGTGTGCCAGCTTTCGGCGGTTTCGGCTGAATGCCCCGTAAACCGGTTCATCACAGAGTTTATGGACATCGTCACAAATCCTCTGGAATGTCTCTCGTACACGAAATAGTGTCCGATTTCTTGACAGTGCGACGATTTCGTAGCACTTTAGGACTGCTTATCAATCTTATTCTAGCCAGTTAAACAGGAACCAAATGAGACGATATTTCTTCAGCCTATTGGTGTTGTGCGCGATCGCCGTTTCCGCGGCCGGACAATCACGCCCGGTCGCCTTTGTCGGAGCCCGGATAATTCCGATCGTCGGCGCCCCGATCGAGGACGGCATTTTGCTGATCCAAAACGGCAAGATCGTGGCCGTTGGCGATGCCCGAGTCGTCAGGCTCAGCGCGGACGTTCAGATCGTCGACATGAAGGGCAAGGTCGTAATGCCCGGATTGGTCGACACCCACAGCCACATCGGCGGGCCGGCCGGCGCCGACGGTTCGTCTCCGATCCAACCCGATGTAAGGATTCTCGATTCGGTCAACGTCAAGGCCTCAGGTCTTCAACGCGCCCAGGCCGGCGGGATCACGACCGTCAACGTAATGCCCGGTTCCGGACATCTCGACAGCGGACAGACGCTTTATCTCAAGCTCCGCGACGACGCGACGAAGATCGACGATCTTCTTATCTTCGATAAAGACGGAAGATATGCCGGCGGAATCAAGTTCGCGAACGGAACCAACCCGATCCGCCCCGGTGGCGGCAGTTTTCCGGGTACGCGCGCCAAAAGCGCCGCGCTCGTCCGCGAACAGTTCATAAAGGCTCAGGAATACAAGGCAAAGATCGCCAAGGCGGCAGGCGACAAGACCAAACTGCCGCCGCGGGATCTCGGGATGGAAGCACTCGCGGAGGTCCTCGACGGCAAGCGCGTCGTACATTTCCATACCCACCGGCACGACGATATTCTGACCGTGCTGCGGCTCAAGCAGGAATTCGGATTCAAACTCGTGCTGCAGCACGTTTCGGAAGCCTGGAAGGTGGCCGATCAGATCGCGAAGTCCGGCGTTCCCTCTTCGATCATCATGATCGACTCGCCCGGCGGAAAGCTTGAGACAGTGGATGTTTCAATGACGAACGGTGCGGCGTTAGAAAAGGCCGGGGCGCTTGCCGGATTCCACACTGACGATTCGATCACCGATTCGCGTTGGTTCCTGCGATCGGCCGGGATGGCCGTGCGTTTCGGAATGAGCCGCGACAAAGCGCTCTACGGCATGACGATGGCCGGCGCGATCATGCTCGAGCTTCAGGATCGTGTCGGTTCGCTCGAGGCCGGCAAGGACGCCGATTTCGTTGTCTTGTCGGGCGATCCGCTAAGCGTTTACACGCATGTCGAACAAACGTGGGTCGAAGGCAAGAAAGTATTCGATCGCGGCAATCCCGCGGATTACCTTTTGGCGGTCGGCGGTTTCGGCGCGACCAACGACAAGTTTACCGACATCGACTGTTTTGACGGCGACATTCAGGGAGGTGCGCGATGAAAGGGAACGTTAAAACGCAAATTCGGCGATACATTCTATCGGCTGCGCTTCTCGTCTCGTTCGCGGCGGCGGCCGACGCGCAGATCGCGGTCCGCGGTGAGACGGTCTGGACAATGAACGGCGATCCGATCAAGGACGGGGTCGTCCTCATCAAAGGCGGTAAGATCGAGGCCGTCGGCCCGGCATCGCAGATCTCGATCCCTTCCGCCTACCGAGTCCTGATGGCGAAGGTCGTAACACCGGGTCTGATCGACGCGCATACCGTGATCGGTCTCAACGGCTATCTCAATCAACCGCACGATCAGATGGCTCTCGACGGCAGTTCGCCGATCCAACCAGAACTGAGGGCGATCGACGCGTACGACGCCGAGGAGCGATTGATCGAATGGGTCCGAGGATTCGGCGTGACGACGATCCATACCGGCCATCAGCCGTCGGCGCTCGTTTCCGGACAGACGCTGATCGCGAAGACGTTTGGAAAGGACGTCGAGGAAGCCGTTTTCGTTTCGACCGCGATGATCTCCGTCACCCTCGGGACCGATTCGACGCTGGCTGGCGGACGCGCACCGGGCACGCGCGGAAAGCAAGCCGCGATGCTCCGCGCCGAACTGATCAAGGCCGGAAACTACAAGGGTGAGCCGCGTGATCTCAAGCAGGAAATGTGGCAAAAGGTCCTCAAACGCGAGATCCCGCTGCTGGTGACGGCAGAAAAGGCGCAGGACATCATGACTGCGCTCAGGATCGCAAAGGAGTTCAATATCAGGATCATTCTCGACGGAGCTTCGGAGGCAGTCCAGGTTCTCGCCGAGATCAAAGCGTCCGGGTTCCCTGTGATCGTTCATCCGACGATGGCCCGCAACGGCGGAACGCGCGAGAGTCTCACGCTCGAAAATGCTTCGAAGCTGAAGGCCGCCGGGATCACGGTCGCGCTCCAAAGCGGCTACGAAGGTTACGTACCGAAGACCCGGGTGCTTCTTTTTGAAGCCGCCATGGCGGCCGCGAACGGGTTGGGATTCCGCGACGCGCTCGCATCCGTCACCGTGGATGCGGCCAAAATACTCGGGATCGATAATCGGGTCGGATCACTTGCGGTCGGAAAAGACGCGGATGTGGCGCTTTACGACGGCGATCCGTTCGAGTTCACGACGCATTGCGTGGGGACGATCGTCAACGGCGCGTTGGCTTTCGAAGGAAAACGCTGATCATGCTGGCATCGATCTTCTTGTCATTGTTCTTTTTTCAGGTTCCTGCGGTCACGCCTTCCGCAGTCTCGACTCCGCCGCCGGTCTCCGCGCCTGAAGCGAAAGAAGAGCCGCCCGAGGTCCGCAGGCATTCGCTTGTCGTTGGCGGAAAGACGCTCAATTACACGACAACGACCGGGCACATGCCGATCCGAAACGCCCAGACCGGTGTTGTTGAGGCTCGGATCTTCTACATGGCATACACGCTCGACGGCGTCGCCGATCCGTCGAGACGTCCGCTGATGTTCTCGTTTAACGGCGGCCCCGGTTCGGCAAGCGTCTGGCTGCACCTTGGAGCGCTCGGTCCGAAGCGGGTGAAAATGCTTGACGACGGCATGATGCCCGCGCCGCCATACGAGCTAGTTGACAACGAGAGTACATGGCTTCCGGACACGGATCTCGTGTTCATCGATCCGGTAGGAACGGGTTATTCGCGTCCGACCAAACCGGAACTCGGCGCGAAATTCTGGGGACTGGACGGTGATATCCAGTCGGTCGCGGAGTTCATCCGACTTTATCTTGGACGGGCGGAACGCTGGCGGTCGCCGCTGTTTCTCGTGGGCGAATCGTACGGGACGACGCGGGCGAGCGGGCTTTCGAATTACCTTTTCGAAAAAGGCATCGCTCTTAACGGCATCTGTCTCGTCTCGACGGTGATGAACTTCCAGACGTTGCTTTTCTCGGCGACGAACGATCTGCCGTTCATCCTGATGCTGCCTTCGTATACGGCAACCGCCTGGTATCACAGGAGGCTTCCGCCTGAATTGCAGAACAGGCCGCTGCGCGATGTACTGAACGATGCGGAGACGTTCGCGATCGGCGACTACTCCACGGCGCTTCTTCGGATCGACCGGCTTTCCGATGCGGAACGAAAGTCGCTGGCATCAAACTACTCACGATTGACCGGACTTTCCGAAGATTTCGTCCTCGACAACAATTTCAGAATCGAGCTCGGCGAATTCAACAAGGAACTGCTTCGGAAAATGCGGCGGACGACAGGCCGTCTCGACAGCCGCTTCCTTGGGATCGACCGCGACTCGGCCGGGACCGGACCCGATTTCGACCCAAGCATGGCAGCGATCCGTCCGCCCTATACATCGGCCTTCAACGATTACGTCAGGCGCGAGTTGGGGTTCAAGAGCGATCTTGAGTACTACATCCTCGGCGGCGGCATAGGTGCGCCGTGGAATTTCGGCAACGCTAACCAATATGCGGATACGAGCCAGAATCTGAAGCTTGCGATGGCAAAGAACCCATACATGAAGATCTTCATCGCGTCGGGTTACTACGACATGGCGACGCCGTATTTTGCGACGCAGTACACGCTGTCGTCGATGAATCTCGATTCGGCGTTGCGGAAGAACGTGACGACGCAGTATTACGAAGCCGGGCACATGATGTACATCGAGCGGAATTCCCTTCGGAAATTGTACGAGGATGTATCGAAGTTCATTCGATCGGCGCAGAAGTAGTTTCAGAAATCGACTTCGACGCTTTTCACGAAGTCGAGCCGGAGAACGGACTCCTGGTTGAATTTTGATTTGTACACGGCGCGGATGGCTTCGATCAGCGCCTCATTCTTTTTGCGGTCCGATTTCGGGAAGAACAAAAGGATAATCCGCGACTCCTCGCGAACTATCGACCCGTCGTCCCCTCTGAACTGTCCGAGCGCCTTCAATACCGAAAATCCGTCCGGAAACCGCGGCGTGACCTCCTCGGCGAGGAATTTCGTCCAATCCTCTTCCGAAACGGGGTCGCTACCCTTCCGGTCGAAGCCGAAATAGAGCTCAACGCGGACGAACTTCCGCGGCAATTCCGCCGTCGATCCCCGGATTCCAGGGTTCGCTGAAATAACGATCAGGGCGACCACGAAGGCCGTTCTAATCTGCAATAGCTTCATCGACTTCATCATTTTCGAAGTTCCGCGCACGCCCCGTTTTCTACTTTGGAAAGCAGAACAAGGCCGTGGCGGTAGCCGAGGTAAACACTTCCGGTATCGATGCTCTCAACCTTGTCACGGGAAGAGTGCAGAAACGCCTTCCAGCGGTTGTCGAGTCCATGGAGCGAAATTGCCGGGATTCCGCGTTTTCGATATGGCTCCGAATCCGAATTCGCGCCTTCGACTATTGCTTTGCTGAACGGTATCTTCATGTCGTTTGACGCCTGTTCCGCCAAATTCATGAGGGATCCCGTTGAAATGTTCGCCATCGCTTGCGGAAAGGCAAAGCCAAAACTGTCGAAATTGACCATGGCGCAGTATTTCTGCCGATCTTCCTTCTTGATGCTTTCAGCCATGGCTTTCGAACCCAACACACCGAGTTCTTCTTTATCGAAGGCGATGAAGACGTATGTCTTTTTCGTATCGAGAGTCCGAAATGTCCGATATAAATTGGCGACAATGACGATTCCGGTCCAATTGTCGATGGCACCGCATCCGTCGCCCGATTTGTCGTAATGTGCGCCAACGATCACGATCTCACCCGTCGAGCCCTTTTTCGTAACCACGAGGTTTTCAGTATCGTCCACCTTCTCGATCGAAATGTCGGATTCGGCGGCACCCTTTTTGAGAAACAATTCATTAACCGCCGCCAAACGCTCGTTCCGCTTCTTACACGGAGCCAGCGCCACCTCGGCACCGATCTCCTCTTGGGTCGAAAATACGATCGCCGGCTTTTGGGCACTGACCGCGATCAGCGGGATGAGAAAAAAGAGAGTCGCGAATACAGGTTTGAACTTCAATGTTTTGTCTCCCCGGAAACAAGATTCACGGCATGCTGAAGGATCGGCCGGATCACCTCGAAACACTCGCGGACGCCGCGTTCGGATCCCGGGGTGTTGACGATCAGCGTGCCGTTTCGGATACCGCAGACGCCGCGCGAGAGTATTGCCTTCGGGTTGATCTTCGCGGTCTCGGCCCGCATCATTTCGGCGATTCCCGGAGCTTCCTTCAAAATCACGGCGCGCGTCGCTTCCGGCGTATTGTCGCGCTCGGCAAAGCCGGTCCCGCCGGTGGTGACGATCAGGTTGATATCTTCGCGCTCGGTCAGCGAATAAAGAGTTTGACGAAGCGGGTCGAAGTCGTCGGTGACGATGAGGCGCTCAACGATCTCCGCTCCGAACGAGACGAGTAATTCCGCAAGCGCCGCCCCGGACGAGTCGGTTTCGATGGTGCGCGAGTCGCTGACGGTCACGATCGCGGCATTGATCTGCACGTTTGCCATTCTTCTCAACGATTCAGCGCGTGATGATCCTTCAGCCAGCAGCGGTCCATGACGACAATCAAGCCGGCCTCCGAAGCCCGTTTTGCGGCCGATTCGTCGATCACGCCTTCCTGTAGCCAGACGGCCTTGGCGCCGATCGCGTTCGCTTCGTCTACGATCTCGCCGGCGGCGTCCGATCTCCTGAAAATATTGACCAGATCGATCGGATCCGGAACTTGTGCGAGCCTCGCATACGATCTTTCACCAAGCACCTCTTTTTCGTTCGGATTGACCGGAATCACGCGATAACCGCCGCGCTGCATGTACGCCGCCACCCCGTGCGACGGCCGAAACGGGTCGGACGAAAGCCCGACAACAGCGATCGTCCGGCATTCATCGAGTATCCGCCTTATCGATTCCAATTCGTTCACGCCTAAATTCAATCAAAAAGAAGTGACGATGTCCAAATCAACCGCTGGTCACCTCAAGTTCCCCGACCTCGATCTTTTCGCGCCCGAACAGAACGCTGAGTCCGATTCCGAAGACGACGAGCATCATGCCCGCAAGCGTCCACGGCCCTTGGGCCTCGCCGAAGAATATCCACCCGACGGAGATTCCGTAAATCAGTCCCGTGTAAAGGATGATCGCGACGCTCGCCGCGCGTTCCTTCTGGAGAGCGTTCGTCAGAAACACCTGTCCAAGTTGCGAAAAGATCCCGACGAGCAAAAGAAAGAACCAGTCCCAACCTTCGGGCGAACTCCAGTTGAAAAGCGTGAAGACGAAGCCCGCAAGCATGCCGATGAACTGGAACTGAAAAACGACCGTCAGCGGATGCTCCCGGTCCTTCAGCGTGCGAACGAGATTGTAGGCCATTCCCGAACCGAACGCCGAGATGATCCCCATCGCCAGATAAAGCGGCGAAACCCGCGGATCGACGCGTTCGATCAGCAGCACTCCCGAGAAAGCGATCGCGTAGAACAGCCATTGACGCGACGCGACCTTCTCCTTCAACAGGAAAATCGCGATTACGGTCGTGAAGATCGGCGACAGGTATTGGATCGTCATCGCCGTCGCAAGCGGAATATTCTGGACGGTGACGAAGAAGAAATAGAGAGCGGACGTTCCGAAAATCCCGCGAAGCGCGAGCAGGAGCTTGTTTGAACCGACAAAGCTCGCATTCGCCCGTCGCAACCCGTAAAAGCAAAACACACAGCCGGCAAGGCACCTGAAAAAGACGATCTCCATCGCCGGCAGATGCGAAACCTGCTTGACGAAGACGTTCGCCATTGAGAAGGCGAACGTCGAGAGGAACATCGAACGGACGCCCTCATTTATCGTAAAGGATCGGATTCGGTTTGAGTTCTCCACGGCTGACGAAGGTCGTTCCGAAAGTCGAACGATTATATTATCATTTCGAACGGAGTCTCCTCGAAAACTATGAGCAAAAAGATCCTGATCCTGTCGGCTTCTGTCGGCGCCGGGCACACGCGCGCCGCTGACGCACTAGAAAAGGCGTTCCGTACCATCGACCCGTCGTCCGAGGTAAAGAACATTGATGTCCTGAACCTGACGAATCCTCTTTTCCGAAGGCTTTACGGAAAAGCCTACATCGATATGGTCAACACGATGCCTGAGGTGCTCGGCTGGATGTACGATTCGCTCGACAAACCGTGGGAGAACGAGCGTCGCAGGCTCGCGCTCGACCGGCTCAACACTCAGCCGCTCATCTCGATGCTGCGGCGGGAAAAGCCGGATCTTGCGGTCTGCACGCATTTTCTGCCTTCGGAGATCATTTCCTGGCTGACCGCCAAAGGAAAGGCCAACTTCCCGCAGGCGATCGTCGTTACGGATTTTGATGCCCACGCGATGTGGCTCTGCCGGAATTACGCGATGTACTTCGTCGCGCTCGAAGAAACCCGGGTCCATCTCGAAAAGACCGGGATCGATCCGGGGAAGATCAGAGTCACGGGCATCCCGATCGACCCGGTTTTTGCCGAACACCGCGATCGCCGGGAAATGCGCCGCGCGCTGGGATTGGATCCGGACCGAATGACGATCATGGTCTCGGCCGGCGGCTTCGGAGTCGGCAAAATAGAGCCGCTCTTGAGAGCGTTGAGCGAGCTCCGGACGCCGTCTCAGGTGGTGGCGATATGTGGCCGGAACGAGGAACTGAAGGTCAGGCTGGCGGCGTACGCGAACGCCGAGTTGAAAAGCGAGCGCGTGCAATTCTACCCGATCGGATTTACGACGGAAATGGACCGGTATATGTCGGCGACGGATGTGATCGTCGGGAAACCGGGCGGACTGACGATGTCCGAAGCGCTCGCGAAGGGACTGATCTTTTGCGTCGTGAACCCGATCCCGGGTCAGGAAGAGCGCAATTCGGACCATCTGCTCGAGGAAGGCTGCGGCATCCGCTGCAACAATCTCTCGGCGCTCGCCTACAAGATCGACCGGCTTGCCGGCGATCCGGAGCGATTTGCGGCGATGCGTGAAAATGCGCTCCGGCTTGCCCGTCCGAATTCGGCGATCGAGATCGCGTCGGCACTTGTTTGACCCAACAAATTCCGACTTTCACGAACCCCTTCGCGTCTAAGAACTGTGCGCCGGAACGACCGGCTACGCGGCCGGGGCGACGTTTGATAAGATTCTCGTGCGAAAGCGTACTTTGAGATCACGAGTTGATGTTGCAAAGCTTAACGGATGAACAGTTGGTCGAATTAGCTGTTTCAAAGGATTCGGATGCATTCGGCGAGATCGTTAAACGTTGGGAGCGCAAGATGTTCGCGCTCTGTTACGGCATGCTCGGACGCGAAGACGAAGCCCGTGACGCGGTTCAGGAATCGTTCATTTCCGCTTACCGCAACCTGCGCAACTTTCGGGGCGACGCAAAAGTCTCGTCCTGGCTTCACCGGATCGCGGTGAACCAATGTTTGACAAAGAAGCGACGCACGAAGACTCGTTCCGAGACATACATCGACGACGACGACGGCTCGGAGAACGTTTACTTCGTCGCGCCGGTCGAAAAGTCGCCGTCGCGGTCGATCGAGCAAAACGAACGTACGAGGCTCGTCAGACAGGCAGTGCAGACGCTGCCCGTCGATCTGAAGGAAGTGATCATCATGAAGGAATTTCAGGAAATGACCTTCCAACAGATGTCCGAAGTTCTTGACCTGCCGCTGAGTACGGTCAAGAGCCGACTGTACACGGCTCTCAAACAGTTGCGGATGAAACTCGAGAAGATGGCGCTTGAGGTCGTATGACAAATTTGCCCAACAAATCAATTGAAAAAGCCGGTTGCCGGTCCGCCGAGGACGTTCTTTCGTATCTCTACGGTGAACTTCCGGCGAACGAAATCGGACGAATCAAATCGCACCTTGCCGCTTGCGGAGATTGTGCGTCCGAAGCGGATGCGTTCTCGGCCCTGCGCGGCTCGTTCGCCGATTGGAAACGCGAGTTTGCTCTGATGCCGACACCGCCGATCCGAATCGATGAACGCCAAACGGCGCTGCCCGTTGCCCCGACGACGTCAGTTTTCGATGCAATCCGGGCGTATCTCGCCGGTTTCCCGTCGCTTGCCGCAGCTTCGGCCGCTGCACTGCTCTTGGTCGGGTTCGGGGCCTTCTACTTGTTGACGCTAAATCAGAACGATGATCTCGCTGAAACCAGTCAAAACCGTCCGAAGGCGTCGCCGACGACCGGATCGACCCCGGCGGCAAAATCTGAATCGGTTGACACGCCGGCGAACTCATCGATTCCCGCAGGCAAAAACAGTGAAGCTCCGGCCGACGTGAAACCGGTCAAAGCAGCGGAGCGTCAGCCGAAATCGGTTGCGGACAAATCCCCGCGCACCAACAATCGGAACACTAACGTCAGTCGTCCTAAGAACGATCGGGCACAAGCACCGACGTTGGGTGAGGACAGCGGCGATGAAGACGACACGCTTCGTCTCGCCGACCTGTTTGACGAGATCGGCAGCGAATAGGCCGACAATCAAGCCAACATGAAACGAACACTCATTTCTAACATCCTTCTCGCCTTGGGCGCGGCTCTCTTTTTGTCGATCGGCGCGTCGGCGCAGGACGAAAATGCGCAAACCCCTGCTAACGTCCGCCCGAACCAACAGGTCCGGATCATGCGCGAACTCAATCTGACGCAGCAACAGGTTCAGCAGATCCGCCGGATCAATGTCGAGCGCAAGCCGTTGATTCAGCAGGCGCAGATGAAGCTCCGGCTGGCGAATCGTGCGCTTGACGCGGCGATCTATGCGGATGACGTCAACGAAGAGGTCATTCGTGAACGCATGAAAGACGTCGCATTGGCGCAGGCCGAGGTAACGCGTGTAAAGACGTTCACCGAGGTCTTGATCCGCAAAGTGCTGACGCCGGAACAGCTCGGAAAGTTTCGCGAACTTCGCGAACGGTTGATGCAGCCGAAGAACGAGATCAAAGAACAGCCTGCTCGCCCCATCGACAGATTGCGCAACCGTCAGAACAGAATCCCGGTCGATTAGGGCGTTTTGTCATTTCTTTGCCGATAGTTAGCCGATTTCATCGAAGTCGGCTTTTTTGTTTGTCGTTTTTCGCGGGTTCGTTGTAATCTTTGCACAAGTTGATTTTAGGCCAATGAATCCGCTCAAGAAATTCCTGTTCGAACTTCAGGAGATCAGCATTCTTTCGTTCGGAGCGCTGATGGCCCTGTTCACGAAGCCGCGATATATCCCCGAAACCATCAAACAGATGGATCTCGTGGGTGTCGGGTCGTTGCCGATCGTTATTCTGACCGGATTTTTTACCGGCGGCGTTCTCGTCTTGCAGACGTTCCCGACGCTCTCTTATTACAGCGCCCAGGGCCAGGCCGGCGAGGCAGTCGCAACCGCTCTGGTCCGTGAATTAGGGCCGGTTCTATGTGCGCTGATGGTGTCGGGGCGCATCGGATCGGCAATTTCCGCGGAACTGGGTTCGATGGTCGTCTCGCAACAGATCGACGCGATGCGTGCGCTTGGAACCGACCCGGTGCGAAAGCTCGTCGCGCCCCGGATCTTCGCTCTGATCCTGCTATTGCCGCTCCTGACTGTCGCGGCGGACGTTTTCGGCATTATCGGCGGTGGTGTCATCGCTTCGAACATTTACAATCAGGACACGAACGTGTTCATCACGTCGGTACGCAACGGAATTGAAACGCAGGACATACTCGGAGGGATCATCAAGCCGGTGTTCTTTGGATTGATCATCGGCGGGGTCTCGTGTTACCGGGGCCTGAGCACGCGCGGCGGTACGGTCGGCGTCGGACTTTCGACGACGAGCGCCGTCGTCCAGGGCTCGATCGCCGTTATCATTTTCGACTTCTTCCTTTCGAAGGCGCTTCAGACGATTCTCGACTTAGGCAGGCTCTAACTTTTATAATAGTCGGACTTCGATATGCAGGCTTCGCCCCAAGACTTTGCTGAAAATCCGGATCAACAGGATTTTCTGCAGCCAATTGACCGTACGGACCGTATGATCCCGGCGATCGAATTCCGCGATGTCGAACTTTCGTTCGACGATAAGAAGATCCTGGACGGCGTCAGTTTCGAAGTCCGCAAAGGCGAAACTAAGATCATTCTCGGACGTTCCGGCGGCGGCAAATCGACGATCATCAGGATGATCCTCGGCCTGTTGAAACCGGACGCCGGCCAAATTCTGGTAGACGGCGAGGACATCACCGCATACACCGAAAAGGAGATGATGGGTGTCCGACAGCATATCGGGATGGTGTTTCAGGAAGGGGCGCTATTTGATTCGCTTTCGGTCTATGAGAACGTCGCGTACCGATTGCACGAGCAGCATATTGACGAAGAAACGGTTGAGAAGGAAGTTCGGCGAATGTTGCGTTTCGTCGATCTCGAGGACGCGATCGACAAGATGCCGATCGAACTTTCGGGCGGGATGCGCCGTCGTGTCGGTATCGCCCGGGCGCTCGTCGGCGACCCGACGATCGTGATGTTCGATGAACCGACCGCCGGGCTCGATCCGCCGACGGCGCGCACGATCTGCGAACTCGCGATCAAGCTTCGGGACCTTGAGGACGTCTCGTCGATCTTCGTGACTCACGAGATGAACAATCTCGACTACCTGAGTTCGGAATATGCGACCGTGGATGACGACGGCAACGTGATCTTCGAAGAGGAAGGCGAAAAGATCTGCATGATCAACACGCGCGTCATGATGCTTCGCGACGGCAAGATAATCTTCAGCGGCTCGGATGAGGAACTCAGACGGACGGAGGATCCGTACATCCTCCGTTTTATCCGAGGGAAATAGGCAAAACTATGGCACGAACCCAGAAGAACCTGACCCTGAGCCAACTTCGCGTTGGTATATTCGTTCTCTTCGGCCTGATGGTCCTGGCGTTTCTGATACTGAACTCGACCGGTGATTTCAATCCGTTTGAAAAAAAATTGCGGATCAAGGCGAGATTCGCGGCCGCGGACGGACTGCGCGCCGGTTCCGAGGTTCAGCTTGCGGGTGTCAACATCGGAAAGGTCGAAGAGGTGGTCCTTCTCCCGCCTGAAAGTCCGGAGGATTTCAAGATCGAGGCGATCATGGCCGTCAGCCTCGACCTTTACGGCCGGCCTATCACGGAAAGGATCCGCACTGATTCGACGGCACAATTGGTTTCGACATCGGTCCTTGCCAACGACAAGTTGATCAATATTTCTCCCGGATCGCAGAAAGGGCAGCCGGTTGGAGAGAATGATATTCTTGAATCGAAAGAAGCGATCTCGATCAATCAGCTGACGCAGACCGGAAACGATCTTCTGCAGCAGATCAATCGACTCGCGACACCGACGAACGAGATCCTCAACAAGGCCAATCAGGGTGAAGGAACGCTCGGACAGATCATCAACAATGATCAGCTCTACCAAAGCCTTGACTCGACGATCGGCGAGGCGAAGCTGACCATGCTCAAACTCCAGAACACCCTCGACAGTGTGAACAAGGGAGACGGAAGCGCCGGTAAATTTGTCCGCGATCCGGCGCTGTACGACAGTCTGAAGGAGACCGTGTCCCAGCTCGAGGCGATCTCGAAGGAGATTCGCGAAGGCAAAGGAACAGCGGGAAAATTCGTCACCGACGACGCGTTTTACAATGAAACAAAGGCCGCGATCTCGGATCTCCGTGTTTCAGTCGGAAAGATCGGCTCGATCGCCGACGATTTCAAGGAGATCTCGACAAGCCTACGCGAAGGCCGCGGAACCGCCGGGAAACTTTTGAAGGACGATAAGCTGTACGACGACGTTCAGAATACGCTGTCGAAGTTCAGCTCAACAGCCGAAAAGCTCGACGCGATCCTTGCCGACGCTCGCGCCGGAAAAGGCACGATCGGGCGTCTGGTGACCGACGAAACCCTTTACAACAATATGAACCAGACGATGTCGAACGTGAACCAGTTCTCCAGCGAAGGCACGAAGCTTCTTTACGATTTCAGGCAGAATCCGAAGAAGTTCCTGACGATCAAGTTCAAGCTCTTTTAACGGGGAAAAAGGGGAAAAGGGGAAAAGGGGAAAAGTGAAAAAGGGGAAAAGTGAAAAAGGGGAAAAGTGAAAAAGCCGCTATGTACAATTACATAACGGCTCGAAAACTTTCCGGACTGAAAGAGGTGTTACTTTTCCCCTTTGTCACTCTTCCCCTTTTTCACTTTTCCCCTTTTTCACTTTTTCACTTTTCCCCTTTTCCCCTTTTTCACTTTTCCCCTTTTTCACTTTCTACTTGAATTGGTGCTGAGGGCGGGACTCGAACCCGCACGGATCTCTCCACACGCCCCTCAAACGTGCGCGGCTACCAATTACGCCACCTCAGCCTGGGAAAACGGGTAAATTTTCAAGCCGCCAACTTACTTGTTCGCGTTGGCTTCCGGCGCGGTGTTGGCAGCCGGGGCATTCACATTCGACGCGCCGTTCGCGCTCACATTGGTCGCGGTGTTGGGTTCCGCCGTCACAGTGTTCGTATTCGACTCACCGACCGGAGTAATGGCTTCCTCGGCGGGCGCTTCCGGATTGCTCGAAAGAACCGATCCCCCACCTCGAAGCGCCGGCATCGCAAGCAACAACGCGGTGATCATGAACACCGTCGCGGTGACGATCGTGATCTTGGAGAGAACCGTAGCAGTTCCGCGCGGACCGAACGCATTGCTTGAAATATTGCTCGTGAACAACGCGCCGGCGTCCGTCTTCCCGGGCTGCAGAAGAATGACGATCATCAGCAGCAGACAGGAAAGAAAGAAAATTGTGTAAAGTACGTATTCCAAAACCTAAACCAGCCTGTAGTTGACTATTCTCGAGAAGTCGGAAGCCGTCAGACTCGCGCCTCCGACCAACGCACCGTCGATGTCTTCCTTACCCATCAACTCGGCGATGTTTTCCGGTTTTACCGAACCGCCGTAGAGGATCCTGACATCGTTCGCGACTCCTTCGCCTTGAATTTCGGCGACCCGTCCACGAATGTAGCCGTGCATTTCTTGAGCCTGATCAGGCGTGGCAGTTTTCCCTGTGCCAATCGCCCAAACAGGCTCGTAAGCGATAATGATACGTTCCAGGTCGGAAGTTGTCAAACCGCTCAAACCGTCGCGAACCTGTCTTCCCACAACGTCAAACAGCTCGCCATTCTCGCGTTGCGCCAGTGTCTCGCCGACACATACGATCGCCGTCAATCCCTCGGCAAGCGCCGCCCGTGCTTTACGGTTAACCCCCTCGTCGGTCTCTCCATAGAATTGGCGCCGTTCGGAGTGTCCGATGATGATATGCGAACATCCGACGTCCTTGAGCATCTCGGCCGAAACTTCGCCCGTGTTCGCCGATTGTTCAACAACCGGTGCGCAATCCTGAGCAGCGACACGGACATTCGACCCTTCGAGCCGATCAGCCACCGTCTTCAAATGGACAAACACGGGCGCGATGACGACCTCGCAGTGGTTCGCGTTCGAAACCAGCGGCTTGAGTTCGAGCGCCGTCTCGACAGCCTCCGCGAGCAACTTGAACATCTTCCAATTTCCTGCAATAACGGGTTTTCTCATGATTTAATTCGTGAATTGAACTAGACCTTTGAATCCAAGGCCTCAACTCCCGGGAGCGCGTCGCCCGCAAGAAACTCAAGGGTCGCGCCGCCGCCGGTCGAGATATGCGAGATATGACCGGCGAGCCCCGATTGATTCACCGCCGCCACCGAATCGCCGCCGCCGACGATCGAGGTTGCGCCGTTGTCTGTCGCCTCGGCGACGGCCTTCGCGATCGCGAGTGTCCCTTCATCGAACGGTTTCTCCTCAAACATCCCCATAGGCCCATTCCAAATGATCGTTTTGGCGTCTTTCAAAGCATCCGAGAAGGTCGCGATCGTTTCCGCCCCGATGTCGAGCCCGACCAATCCGGAGTTCGTGAAATCGATCGGGATCGTTTTGCGCGAATTGAGCGGATCGTAGCTGTCTACCACCTGATGGTCGGTCGGAAGAAATAGTGCTACGCCGGCGTCCGCGGCCTGTTTTTCGATCTCGAGCGCCGTCGGCATCATCTCGTCTTCGACCAGCGATTTGCCGACCGTGTAGCCCCTGGCCTTGAAAAACGTGTACGCCATCGCGCCGCCGATCAGGAGCCGGTCCACCTTTCGTTCTATAAGTGACTTGATCACCGGGATCTTGTCCGAGACCTTGGCGCCTCCGAGAATCGCGACAAACGGCCGGTCAGGATCGTGAAGCGCCTTGCCGAGAAAATCAAGCTCCTTCGCCATCAGGAAACCGGCGACGCTCTTCGGCACGAAACCCGTGATCCCTGCGGTCGACGCGTGCGCCCGATGCGCCGTTCCGAAAGCGTCGTTGACATAAACATCGCAAAGACCGCCAAGCTGACGCGCGAAATCCTCGTCGTTCTGTTCTTCCCCGGCATGGTATCTGACATTCTCGAGAAGGAGAACCTGTCCGGGTTCGAGCGCGTCCGCCATCGCCCTGACCTCATCGCCGACGCAATCCGGGGCAAATTTCACGTGGCTCTCCCCTGATCCGGGAAGATCGCGCAAATACTCGTAAACAGCCCGCAGCGAATACTTGGCCGCGTCGTACGGGGCTCCCTTCTCCTCGGCCTTTTTCTTTTCCTTTATGGGCCGCCCAAGATGCGAAGCGACGATCACCTTTGCCCCCTGCCCCGACGCGTACTTTATTGTCGGCAACGCGCCGCGGATTCGCGTGTCGTCCGTGATCTTGCCTTCTCTGATCGGCACATTGAAATCGACGCGGATCAAGACCCGCTTCCCTTTGATATCGACGTCTTTGATAGTTTGCTTATTCATCTGAGAACAAAGAGAAGCGTTTGAAATCCGAGCAAAATGCACCGCGATTCCAAACGCCTTCTGAGATTCCTGTATTTACTACTTGAGATTCGACTGCGTCTTCGCGGTCACCTTTCCGCCCATCAGGGTGACGAAGATCCACTTGAAGTCGCCGCCGTCCCATTTGTACGACTCGACCTTGTACTTGCCTTCGCCCGACGAGGAGATCTCGGTCCCTTCGGAACCGATGATATCGACGACTTCCTTGTAGCTCATTCCGTTCTTGATCTGGTTGTACTTGTCCAGCGTGAGCGCGGCCTTCTCATCCGACGATTTCGACGGCGAAGATGTGCTCGAAGGACTGCTCGAGGTGGACGGCGACGAACTCGGGGTCGACGACGACTTGTTCGTGAGTTCCTGTAGCTTGTTGCAGCTGCATCCCATTACCACAAGGACCAACAAAACGACGACGATGTTCAGCGTATTCTTATTGCGCATATTTGTTCTATTTGTTTCCTCACTGACGGCGATGCGGCTAATCTACCACAGAAACCCGATTGACGAAACGCCGCCGGCCCTGTTTAGAGCCCTTTCTCCGCAATGTACTTTACGAGGTCGCGAACGCGGCACGAATAACCCCATTCGTTGTCGTACCACGCCAGTACTTTAACACACGTACCGCCAATGACCTTCGTGTTCTCGGCATCAACGATCGAGGAATTTGAATTTCCACGGAAGTCGATCGAAACGAGCGGTTCCTCGCTGAACGCGAGAATTCCCTTTAGCGCGCCGTTCGCTGCCTCCTTCAAAACCGCGTTCACTTCCTCGGTCGAAGTCGGTTTCTCGACGTTCATGACGACGTCGACGAGCGAAACATTTGGCGTCGGAACACGCACCGAGATCCCGTCGAACTTGCCTTTCAGCTCGGGTATGACAAGGGCCACGGCCTTTGCGGCACCGGTTGACGTCGGGATCATTGAAAGGGCCGCGGCCCGAGCGCGACGCAGATCCTTGTGCGGAAGATCAAGCAGTTGCTGATCGTTCGTGTAACTGTGGATCGTGTTCATGAGCGCGTTCTTGATACCGAACGTCTCATGGATCACCTTCGCGACAGGCGCGAGACAGTTCGTCGTACACGACGCATTCGAGATGATGTGATGGTTCGCGGCCGAATACATTCCTTCGTTGACGCCAAGCACGATGGTAACGTCCTCACCCTTCGCCGGGGCGCTGATGATCACCTTCTTGACCCCGCCGCGCAGGTGTTTTCCGGCGTCTTCCGCCTTCGTGAACCGTCCCGTCGATTCAATGACGATCTCCGCCCCTACCGATTCCCAATCGATCAATGCGGGATCGCGTTCGGAAAAAACCTTGAAGCTGTCGCCGTCGACTTTGATGGTGTCTCCATCGGCCGAAATATCGTTGTGAAGATTTCCCATCACCGAGTCGTATTTCAGCAGATGTGCCAGCGTTCGGGTGTCTGTCAAATCATTAACCGCAACAAAATCAATATCTTTCTCGCCAATGCAAGTGCGCAGGACGTTGCGCCCGATACGCCCGAAACCGTTAATACCGACTTTTATTCCCATGATCTTATGAGTTCCTCCGGATGATAATATTTTCGTATCTTATTGTCTTGAATTTAGCTTATCTACGTTCAAAGTTCAACGGCCGCAACCGGGAAGTTTTTTGAAACATTGGGCAAAACCGCGGCGTAGTAACCCATTGAGTTTTTAAGCGTTTTACACATTTCAAGAAGAAAAACTCGGAGTCTCAATAATGAAAATGTTGCGTCATTTTAAAGTTACTCTTTTGCTTTTTGGGCTGATCGCCGCGGCATCCGCCGGGGACGTATTCGGGCAAAATGTGACGAACACATCCCAGCTGGCAAAAAACACCTCATCTTCGTTGGTGAAAAGTGGCGAAAAGAGCGAATCGGAAGCGGCCTCGAAGGGCGGATCGGATTATGTGACGTCGCTTGCGCGCCCCGGGGTGCAGACGACCCAGACGCTTCCCCTGACGCTGGCGGAAGCGATCAGACGCGCGCTCGAGAACAACAACGACATAGATATTGCCCGTGCGGACGTTAAGATCGCCGAACAAAGTCTGCGTTCCCTGCTGGGATCCTACGATCCGGTCGTCACAATCAGTCCGACTTTCGACAGGAATTCAACGACCGGCAGCGGCGCAACCCGCGACTTCAGGGTGAATTCCGACATCAACGCTCCGGTCCGCCAGGGCGGCGGAAATCTCCGGATGTTCTTCAACAACACCCGGACGGAGAACCGGTTTGCGCAACAACAGGTCAGCAACGGTTCGACGTCCTCGTCGAGCGGCGCGATCTACACATCGAGTATCGGCGTGACCTATACGCAGCCGCTGCTCCGCAACTTTTCCGTCGATCCGACGCGGCGGCAGATCAAGATCCAGCGGAAACGCGTGTCGCAATCCGACGCCGATTTCAGGCGTCAGGCGATAACGACGATTTCGCGCGTTCAATCGGCATATTGGGATCTAGTATTCGCTCTTCGTGATCAGCAAAACCGCGTCGCCAACCTGAATCTGTCGAAAGAAAATCTCCGCCAGGTTGAGGCGAAGATCGCGGCCGGAGCGGCCGCACCGCTCCAAAAGGCCGAGGTCGAGACCGAGCTCGCCAACCGCGAGTCGGATCTCTTGCTCGCGGTCCAAGCCGTGGCTACTGCCGAGAACGCGCTGAAACAGCTCCTTCTGAAGGATACGACCGCGACGGAGTGGTCTTTCCAAATGGTTCCCACCGACAAACCGACGTTCAGCACCGATGCGGTCGATCTCGACGCGGCGATGAAGGACGCGATGCAGTTTCGGCCGGAACTCAGCCGTCTCCGTTTGGAAAAAGAGATCAACAAGATCGACATCGACTATTTCAAGAACCAGCTTCGGCCGAAGATCGACCTGACGACGACCTTTTCACTTGACGGTTTATCGAGCGGAAACGTCAACACCGCTGATTCGATCGTACCGCTGCTGGTCGCGCAGAACGCACCCTTCACGAGCTCAACGTCTTACCTTTACAGCTTGATCTGCGGCGGAGCGACTCCGCCCGCCGGATGCTTCCCGATACCGAACGTAACGGTTTCCGGCTCGCCGAACTACCTCCGCGGCGGTTTCTCGCGATCGCTGAGGAACTTCTTCCGATCCGACGCGCCCAACTTCACCGTCGGCGTGACGATCAGTTTCCCGTTCCGAAATCAGACCGCGAAGGCAAATCTTGCGCAATCCCGAATTCAGGATGGACGTGTCGACGCGCAAATGCGTTCGCAGGAACAAACGGTGCTGACCGAGGTGCGCAATGCGGTCCAGGCGCTTGATACCGCCCGCCAACGAGTTCTGTCGGCACGCCGTGCGAGGGAGAACGCTGAGATCCAGCTCGAAGGCGAACGCAAACTGCTCGAGGCCGGCCGATCGACCACCTTTCTGCTTTTTCAGCGCGAGAACGCGCTGACGAACGCGCGAAACTCCGAGATACGCGCTGAGACCGACTACAGCAAGGCCGTAGCGGAATTGCAACGCGCAACGTCAACGACTTTCCTGGCGAACAACATCGACGTCGAATCGCCGCAGGACAAGAAATAGTCTGCGAGACAGGTACAGGAAAAATGCGGACCCGTTCATTGGTGGGTCCGCATTTTTGATTTGGCGTCAAATCACCGTAAACTTCTGAACGTGAAGGTCTCAGCGGTCATCATCACGCTCAACGAAGAAATCAACATCGCGCGGGCGCTGCGCTCGGTCGCGTGGGCCGACGAGGTTCTGGTGATCGATTCGGGAAGCACTGACCGGACGGTCGAGATCGCCGAATCCATTGGTGCCCGCGTGATCCACCGGGACTGGAGCGGTTTCTCGGATCAGAAACAATTCGGGACGGACGAAGCTAAGCACGATTGGGTCGTCAGTCTTGACGCCGACGAGGAGGTTTCCCCTGAATTGCGTTCCGAGATCGCATCGATCGGCGACCTCACGAAATACGCCGGATTCCGAATCCCGAGATTGTCGTTCTACATGGGCCGCGCGATCCGTCATTCGGGCTGGTACCCGGACCTGCAGCTCCGGCTTTTCGACCGCCGTCAGGCACGTTGGAACGGCGCAGTGATTCATGAGTCGGTTTCCGCCACGGGTCCGGTCGGACGCCTCCGCAGCGATATCCATCACTTCAGCGTCGAAAATGCCGCGCATCATCATCGCATGATCGGCGAGAGGTACGCGCCGCTCGCCGCCAAGCAGATGTTCGACGCCGGACGCCGCACCGGGCCGCTGAGGATCGCATTTGCCGGTCCGGCGGCGTTCATCCGTTCCTATATCCTGAAACTCGGATTTCTGGACGGACTTGCGGGTTTCGTCATCGCCCGATTTGCCGCTCACCATGCGTTCTTGAAGCACCTCATGCTGCACGAAATTCAGAAGCTCGGCGCACCGAACTCTGCCGAGTGATCAAGCAACGCCCCTTGAGTGACCAACATCAAACCTTTGGTTTCGACCTTCAAGGCGTTATAATTTCCGGGGATGATCCTTCGAAGCAATCTTATGAAATCCGGGTTGATCACAATTATTTCCGTGCTGCTGATCTCGGTCGGCTCGCCCGCCCAGACCAAGGGCATTGATTCGCAAACCCAGAAGATAAAGGACGACACGAACAAGACGACATCGCGGTCGAACGACGTCAGCCGCTCCTGGGATTTTGGCAAAGACAAGACCAAGATCCGCGCGCGTGTCGAGAATCCGTTGCGTCTCAATTCCCGCCGCGACCAACTCGTCGAGAACATTGTCGAGATCCTTCGCGAGCGCAAGATGATCGTGGACGAAGCGGCCTCGCGTCTCAAGGATGGATTGATCGTCACGCAGCCGTTCATTTTCGCCAAGGGCGCCGTTATCACGAAGAACGAACTCACACGCTACGCGATCGTGCCGTCGTCTGAAACCTCTTGGACCCGCGGCAGGTACTCGCTCACGATCGAGGTCCAGTCGATCGACGGGATCCAGAACAATGTCTCCGTGATCGCCAAGGTTGAGGGACTCGCGGGAACGGGGCTCTCCAGTGAATGGACAACGCTCTCAAGCAGCGGTCTGGCCGAGGAGGACTTCCTGACTAAGCTTGTTGAAGACGTGACGGGCGTTTCGCCCGATGAGAATCCGAGCGAGAACTGAGATCAGATGTCTGCAAGATTATTCAAATTCCTTTTTTTCTGCGCCGCGGCGTTCATCTTCCTTTTGCCCGTCGCCGGGCTCGCGCAGATTGTCGATCCGCTGTCCCGAAGGGTCGAGGAAGATGAGCCAAAGAACATCAAGGAATCGCGGGCTCGGTTGAAGATCGAGCAGGAAAAGAAGGAATACGAAGTGCTCCTCGCACGATCGGAAGAAGCCGTTGCGATCAGCAACGAGCTCGAGAAAACGTTTGCCGCTTCCGAGACGATATCGGCGGAAGATGCGAAGAAACTCGAAAAGCTGGAAAAGCTCGTCAAGAAGATTCGTTCCGAGCTTGGCGGCAGCGACGATGACCCTGACGACGATCGCGAGAATCCGGTGGCGAACCCGAAACCGAGATCGTTGAACGCCGCGTTCAAATCGCTTCAGGCGAACGCCGCCTCGCTCTTGAAGGAGATCAGGAAATCGACCCGTTACAGCATTTCGGTTACGGCGATCCGAACGTCGAACGTGTTGCTCAAGGTTCTGAAATTCATCAAGATCGGAAACTGAATGAAATTTTATTCGATGAAAGCCGTTGCCCGACGCATCGCGCCGGCATTTTTTGTCTTGTGTCTGGCTGTCGCGGCGGCGGCCCAGAACGACGACGAACCGATAAAGATCGATTCACAGCTGGTCGTGATCAATGCGACGGTCACTGCCTCGGACGGCAAGCCGGCAACCGGCCTCAAGAAATCGCATTTTGAGGTGCTCGAGGACGGCAAACTACAGCAGATCGAATTTTTTCTCAGCGAGGAGACCCCGTTCGCCGCCGTGATCTTGTTGGACACATCCGGCAGCATGGAAGAACGCGTTTCGATGGCCCGCTCGGCCGCGATCGAATTCCTTGGGGGGCTTCGCACTGACGACGTCGCGGCGATCTACAACTTCGACTCAAAGGTCTCGCTGGTTCAGGATTTTTCGTCGGCTCACTATCTGGTCGACGGTTTTTTCGACCTGAAATCCGACGGGATGACCGTTCTAAACGACGCCGTTCTCGCCGGCGCGAAGGCCCTTCAGGACCGGCCCGAAAAACGGCGGGCGATCATCATCCTTTCGGACGGCGCGGACACGCGCAGTTCGGCTTCGTCCGACAAAGCTCTGCGCGCGGCGCTGGCGGCGAACGCGGTCATCTACACAGTTGACATGAGCGCGGTCAGCGATAACAGCCGCGGACGGATGCAAAATCAGGCGGTCTTGAAAGGATTTGCGGAAAGATCCGGTGGTCGGTTCGTCTCAACTCCGGGCGGACGGGCGCTCAGCGACGCGTTCAAGAAAATCGTCGCCGAACTTGGCGTTCAGTACACAATCGGCTACTCACCCGCAAATTCAGCGAAAGACGGCAAGTGGCGAGAGATCGAGGTCAACACGAGCCGTGAGGGACTGACGGTGCGATCCAGAAAAGGCTACTACGCCTCGAAATCCAAAAAATAGGATCAGATATTCGTTTTGTTGCGCGCCCGATCGGCGTGACGCTCTACCGCCAGCGTGATCAGCGCATCGATCACATGGCCGAACTCCAACCCCGAACCCGACCACATCTTCGGAAATCCGGACGCGTCGGTCAGTCCAGGCAGCGTGTTGATCTCGTTGACAAGCAACGCGCCCGTGTCCTTGCGCAGGAAGAAGTCGACGCGTGCGAGGCCCGCCCCGTCGATCGCCTTGAACGCGGTGATCGCCATCTGTTGCACCTTTCGCGTGAGTTCCTCGGAGATCGGCGACGGTACCACGAATTCGTTGTTTCCCGTTCCCGAGTACTTCTCCGTATAATCGAGAAACTTCTTCGATTCATCCTTGATAATATATTCCCCCGGAAGGCTGGCACGCGGTTCGTCGTTGCCCATAACCGCGCACTCGATCTCGCGCATTTCAATGCACTCTTCGACGATGATCTTGCGGTCGTATTGGGCGGCAAGATCGATCGCGTCACGTAGCGAGCCTGCATCGATGGCCTTGGAAACTCCAACCGATGAACCGAGATTGGCGGGCTTTACGAAACACGGGTAGCCGAGCTTCGCTTCGATCTGCCGCACCGTCCCCTCATTGTTCTTTTCCCATTCGCCCCGCAGAAACCAAACATGCCTGCAGATAGGAAGACCGGCATCGTGGAACAGAACCTTCATGAACGCCTTGTCCATTCCGCACGACGAGGCGAGCACGCCGCATCCGACGTATGGTATGTCGCACATCTCGAACAGGCCCTGGATCGTCCCGTCCTCGCCGAAGGTCCCGTGAAGGACGGGAAAGATCACGTCAAGTTCCATCAGCCTCTGTTGTCCTTCGGTCGAATCCAGCTTCGTAAGGCCGCGATACTTCGGATCGCCGAGAACGCCGATCGACCCGCGCGGATACTCGCCGATGCGATCGATCATCAGCGACTGGGTCACGGGCGGAAGAAAACCAAGCGATTCGACCGGATTCAACCAGTGACCGTCGCGCGTGATTGCGATCGGAACAACGTCGTACTTGTCCAGGTCGATCGCTTCGATGACCGACTTCGCCGAGCGGATCGAGATCTCGTGTTCACCGGATCGACCACCGAAAACAATGCCAACCAAGAGTTTTTTCATAATTTGAACCAAAGGGTCCGGATCAAACTGGCGTGAGCGATCATAAAATGGTTTTGCCCAGTCCTGAAAGGATGAGTTCGACCGCGAGTTCTACCGTGATGTTCTGCGCGTCGAGCATCGGATTCACCTCGACGATCTCGAGCGAGCGCAGCCCGCCGTGTTCGGCGATGATCTCAAGCGCGAGATGGGCCTCCCGATATGTGATGCCGCCTCGAACCAGCGTGCCCGATCCCGGTGCGAAACGCGGGTCAATGATGTCAACGTCAAACGTCACGGCATACCCTCCCGGCGCCCGGGACGCGATCACGATCGCCTCCTCGACGCACGCGACCATGCCACGCCGGTCGATGTCGCTCATTGAGAAGAAGTTTTCGCGCAGGCCGAGCCGCTTGATCTCCTGGCGCTCGCCCGAATCAACGTCCCGCGCTCCGACGTGCGCAAGATACTTTGGATTCAGTTTCGGTGAGAAGCCCCCGAGCCCGACCAGATCCGCGTTACCGTAACCGAGCAGCGTCGCCAGAGGCATCCCGTGAATGTTGCCGGACGGCGACGTTTCCGGAGTGTTGATATCGGCGTGCGCGTCGAACCAGACCAGTCCGATCTCTTCGCCGCGTTCCTTGAAATGCGACGAGATGCCGGTGAACGTCCCGATCGCGATCGAGTGATCGCCGCCGAGGATCACCGGGATCTCGCCGTTGTCGAGAACCGCTTTGACGGTCCGCGCCGAGTTCCGGCTTGAAGCGATCATCTCGGCCAGGTGTCTTGGATTGTCTCCGGGGGCCGCGGATGATCGGGGCCGGACGATTTCGACGTCACCGTGATCGGTGACTTCGTAGCCAAGATCCTGAACGTGATCGACCAGACGTCGGCCGCGGATGTTCGCGAGCCGAATGGCCGTCACCCCAAGTTCGCTCCCGTTCATTCCCGCACCGTAACCGATCGGTACTCCGACGATTCCGATCTTTTTCCCCAGGCCCGGCAAGTTCTCTTCGGCAATCATAGAAAAATATTACATTTCGCCGAAGCCGTTAGCAAAGATCGATTCGATCGCCGAAAATGCGGGGCTTTCGTCGACACCGTCGATCTCGATCTCAAGTACGACGCCTTTGGATGCCGCGAGCGTCAGCACACTGAGGATCGACTTAGCATCGGCGATCACTGCATTGTCGATCCTGAGCAGTTTGATGCGACTACTGAAACCGCTCGCCAACCGCACGAGCTGCGCCGCGGCGCGCGCATGCAACCCGAGGTCGTTGACGATCGAAACCTGCCCTCTAAGCATCTTTCTTGAACTTTTGCGGCACCAGCAATTCGCTCGCCCGATAGATTGCCTGTTTTCCCTGCGATTCCACTTCCCTCGCCATCTCCTCGAGTGTCATTTCCTTCGTCTGGGAAGCGAGCTTAATGACCATCGGGAGATTGACGCCGGTCACCATTTCGACTTCGTTCTCCTCGATGAACATGGCCGAGATATTGGTCGGTGTCCCGCCGAACATGTCGGTCAGCAACAAGACTCCCTTGCCGTCCGAAACCTTCTTGATCGCCCTCGAGATCTCGTTCTGCGCCGACTCGACATCATCGTGCCAACCGATCGACACGGCGGCGATATGGCTCAGGTCGCCGACGACGGTCTCGGCCGCGGCAACCAGTTCGTTCGCCACCTGGCCGTGTGAAACGACGACTCCTCCGATCTTTTTCATGATTCTTCCTCTTCTTGGGAGTTTATTATTTCTGAACGTCGCGATGCTGAACCGACAACTCGACGCCCTCCGATTTCAAACTCTCACCGAGACGTTCCGCGACCATCACCGACCGGTGCCGGCCTCCCGTGCAGCCGACGCCGATCGTCAGGTATGACTTCCCTTCACGCTTGTAGAGCGGGATAAGATACTGGAGAAGATCCGCAAATCGCCCGATCGTTTCACCGACTTCCGGTTGGGTTTCGAGAAACCCCTGAACGCGGGGATCGGTTCCGGGCAGTTCCCTCAAACCCTCGACAAAATACGGATTCGGCAGATGCCGCACGTCGAACATCAGATCGACCTGGCCCGGCGTGCCGTACTTGTGACCGAAACTTATGACCTGAATATGCAGCGCGTTGCCATCCTCAAGAATCCCAAATCGGCTGACGAGGTAATGCCGCAGCGTGTGTACCGTGTGGGTCGATGAATCGATGATCAGGTCAGCAATGTTGCGAATTGACTCGAGCGCGTGCCGTTCTTCCCGGATAGCGTCGAGCAGACCATTGCCGCGGTCGAACGGATGCGGCCGCCTGGTTTCGGAGAACCGTCGCTGGAGGACCTCGTCCGACGCCTCGAAAAAAAGCACGAACGGGTCAAGTTTCTTGCGCCGCAGCCGCTTCAATTCGTCCGGAAAGTCCTGAAAGAAATGACGTTCGCGGATGTCGATCACGAGCGCCGCCTTCTCGATCGATACTACCTCCTCCGAATTCGGCAAGAGCAGCCGCGCGAACGTCGGCAACATCGTAACCGGGAGATTGTCGACGCAAAAATACCCCAGATCCTCGAACGCGTTCGTCGCCGAGGACATCCCGGACCCGCTGAGACCGGTGATGATGACGAATGCCGGCGGGCCGTGTTTTGTCTGTGCGGTTTGACTCATAGATTGCGGAAGAAATCGGCTAGCTGCCGACCATCGTCCTGTGTTTCGCGATCAGGCTTTGAGCCGCATTGTAGCCCGAAAGTTTCAGCATATAGATCCTGACCGCGGTCTCGACGAGGGTCGCGATGGTCCGGCCCGGACTAACCGGCAGAACGAACTTCGGGATCTTGATTCCGAAGACTTCCTCTTCCTGTGTTTCGATACCGAGCCGATCGATAGCCTCGAATTCGTCCCATCTTTTCAAACTTATCGCGAGTTCGACCTTTTTCGGCTTTCCGATGGCGGTGATTCCGAAGATCTCCCTGACATTCACGATTCCGAGCCCGTGAATCTCGAGAAAATCGCGGATCAACTCCGGTGCCGATCCTTCGATCAGCGTTCCGATCTTCTTGATGCGTACCGAGTCGTCGGCGATCAGACGGTGACCGCGGCCGATCAGATCAAGCGCGCACTCGGATTTCCCGATCCCCGAATCGCCGACGATCAGGACACCGATGCCGAACATCTCCATCAGCACGCCGTGCACGGACATCTGAGGAGCGAGAGTCTCATGCAAGAATGTCGTCAAATGAAGGATCGCGATGGAACTGACGAGCGGAGTCCGGAGCAGCGGGATACCGTGTTCGGCGGCGAGCGCCAAGAGTTCCGTCGGCGGATCGAGTCCCTTGGTCACGAGAATGCAACTTATCTTGTCAACATCGAGGAAGGCGAGCGCGTCGTTCTTCCGTTCCGGTTCGAGCTGGTTCAGGTAGCTTATCTCGCTTTGACCGACGACCTGCACGCGACCGGCATGGATGTAATGTGCGAATCCGGCAAGCGCAAGGCCGAGTTTCTGGATCCGCGGAGAATCGATCTTCCGGTTTTCAAGTCCCGATTGCCCCGCGAGCACCTCAAGCGGCATTTCGGCCGGGACGCTTTCGACCAGTTCGCGGACGCTTATTGTCGGCAGACGGCTCTGCATCTTGCAAAATGACCGCCGCGAACTGGTCGCGGCGGTCTCCTGTGACTTCTTGCTACTTGGCGGACCCGGCTTCGCCGGTGGTTCCGGGGACTGTGCTCAGTTTCTGGGCGTTGTGATGTTTGTCGGTGACCTTCGTCTTGATTCGGAGCGCTTGCTTCTCGATTTTGTCGATCGTCTTCGAAAGCGCCTGGTACATGTCGTCAAGTACTGTAACGGCGGTCAGAACCTCGTTCCGCCATTTGACGATCATCTCCGCACGATGACGCCCTTTTTCAACTTCGATTATTGTGTGAGCGTTGATCGCCTGCCCGTCGAACAAATGCCCAAGTCTGGCAAAATGGTCTTCGACGTGCTTTTTCAAGGCCGGTGTAACTTCAATGTGTCTTCCCGTATATTCGAATTTCATAATGTTTCCCTCTATTTGCTGAGTTCTCGAAACGCGGGTGATTCCCTTGTCAAATGACCGTGCGACGTTCGCGCGAACCTACGATCTGCATCTGGTCGCGGTATTTCGCAACCGTCCGGCGCGACAATTTCACGCCTTCCTTGCTCAAAACCTTCGCGATCTGATCATCGGTCAATGGTTTCTTGGTATCTTCCTCCTCGATCATCTTCTTGATCCTCAGTTTAAGGATCCGCGTTGAAACTTCTTCGCCGTCCTCGTTTAGCATCCCCTCGCTGAAGAACCGCCGCAATTCGATCACACCCTGCGGCGTGTGTGCATACTTCCGGTTCACTACGCGCGAGATGGTCGAAAGATGCATGCCGATGTCCTCGGCGACATCCTTGAGCATCATCGGTTTCAGGTGCTCGACGCCATGGTCGAGAAAATCGCGCTGCTTGGCGACGATGCATTCGACAACGCGATAGATGGTCAACCGCCGGTGCTCAATATTCCGAAGCAGATCGACCGCCGATCGAAATCGCTCCTTGATAAAATCCTTGGTTTCCTTCGAAACTCCGTTTTCAGACAGCAGGTGCTGATACGAACTGCTGATCCGAAGCCGCGGACTTCCCTCGTCCGAGAAATAGATCACGTAGTCTTCTTCGACCTTTTCGATGTAAACCTCCGGCGCGACGTAGATCGGATCGCCGGAAGAATATCGCCGCCCGGGATACGGATCGAGCGCCCGGATCTTGTTTATCTCGTCGTTGAGCTCGTGAATCTCGACTCCGGTAAGTTTCGCCAAATGCTGCAGACGGTGCGGTTGCAGATCTTCAAGATGATCGCGGACGAGTTCCGCGGCGAGCGAATCTGCGAGCCCTTCGGCCTCAAGCTGGGCGAGCAGGCATTCCTTTACGTTCCGGGCGCCGCATCCGACCGGCTCAAGCCGCAAAACGATCTGGCGCGCCTTCTCAACGGTTTCCAACGAACAGCGATTCATTTCGGCGATCTCTTCAGTGGTGGCGTTGAGCCTTCCGTCGCCGTCGAGATTGCCGATGATCGAGATCGCGGCGTCAAGCACCTCGTCGTCGATCTGACTCATGTGAAGCTGCCACTCGAGATGTTCCGTCAACGATTCCGAACGGGTCAGGAACTGCTCGAAGCTCGGAGCGTCTTCCTTGTATTCGATCTCCTGCGTCTTGTAACCGGGATCGAGATAATCCTGAAATTCGCGCCCGAAATCGATCTCCTCAAAGGAATCGGCCCGCTCCTCATTGAAGTCTTCGGAGTCGCCTTCGAATTCCGAACCCGAATCGGTCTGGGACTCGGCCGGCAAATCGCCGGCACCGGATTCCTGGCGATCCGCCGCCGCGGACGGTTCAGTGTCGCCATCCGCGCCGTTGGCAAACCCTTCCGCTTCGCCATCCGCGTTCTGATCAAGGATCTTCTCGGAGATCTCCTGAAGCTCCTCGTCGCCCTGAACCTCCTCGAGCATGACGTTCGATTCGAGTTCCTGCTGGATCAGCTCCGACAGTTCGAGCGACGTCATCTGAAGCATTTCGATGCGCTGACGCAACTGCGGCGTCAGTACAAGGCTTTGTTTCAGGGATGTTTGGAGTCGCAACGAACTCATAGTCGGGTCGGCGGTCGCTGGCCGCTTCTGATCGGCCTAAGTGTCTCAATTATAACCTCTTGGTTATGAAATGTGAAAAAACAAAAACGTCAAAGAGTGAACCTCTCGCCGAGGTACAAGCGCCGCACATCGGGGTCTTCGACGAGTTCCGCCGGATCCCCGCTCTTCAGGAGGCGGCCCTCCGCCATAATGTATGCCCGGTCCGTTATCCCCAATGTTTCCCGCACGTTATGATCGGTTATCAGGATCCCGATGCCCTGTCGTTTTAGATAGAGGATGATCTCGCGGATGTCATCGATAGCGATCGGGTCGATACCCGCGAACGGCTCATCGAGGAGGATATAAAGGGGTTCGGTTGCAAGGCACCGGGCGATCTCGACCCTTCGCCGTTCACCGCCCGACAGCGCGTCGCCACGGGTTTTGCGGACGTGCGTAACACCGAATTCTTCGAGCAACTCCTCGAGCCTCGCGAGCCGGTCGTGCCGCGACATCTTCATCGTTTCGAGCACCGCGAGGATATTCTGTTCGGCCGTCAGTTTGCGGAAGATCGACGGCTCCTGCGGGAGATAACCGACTCCGAGACGCGCCCGAAGATACATCGGAAGCTTCGTCACGTCCCTCCCGTTCAGGTATATGTTCCCGCTTTCCGAACTCTCGAGGCCGACCATCATGTAGAACGTCGTAGTCTTGCCGGCGCCGTTTGCTCCGAGCAGTCCGACGATCTCGCCCTGATGCACGTAGAGACTGACGTCATCGACGACGCGCCGCCGTCCGTAAGATTTCTGAAGGTGTGCGGCCCTGAACGACTCGCTGTCGTACCCGGCCCCGTTTCCGTTCGACCCGTTCGATTTTGTGTGATCTTCCATCACTCCTGATTCTTTTTCACTTTGTAGACGGAACGGATCCGGCCGGCCGAATTCGGGCTCGTCTTGGATTCGGTCACGACCCGGTTGTCCCGTCTGAACATCGTCAGTTGGGCACCCTGCGTGGAACCGTTCTCAGCATCCTCGACGACGGCCGGATTGCCGCGCAGTATCGCCACGTCCGAGTCGTTCGTATATTGGGCCCAGGTTCCGGTAGCGCGACGCTTTGGCTGCGTGATCACGACGTTATTCTCTATCGTCGTCTGCGACATATCATTCTTTTCATCGAGCTGGATCACGGCGATTCCACCCGTCACGCGATCGGTCGCCTGCCGGATATCCACGGAATCTTCATATCGCAGGATCCGCGTCGCACGCGCGTAAGACATTTGCTGGGCCGCCGCGAACACGGGCACGTTCTTCCTATCGGACGATCTCGCGTCGTAGATCACGCTCTGAACTTTGCCCGAAGCCTGAAACTCCTGTTCACGCTGCTTGATCACGATCCTCTCCGCGCGGACGTAATTGTCGTCCTGCCAAGCGCGCGCGTTGCCGCTGTATGTTGCGGTCTCCGCCGCGTGATCGATCTCTGCGCTCGAGGCCGTCAAAAAGACCGGCTTGTTCGACTCGCCGAACGGCGTCGCACCGCCGGTCTGCTTTTGATTGTAATACGTCGTCGAGACCGTTCCGCGCAGATATGACCGTTTCTTGCCCGTGTCCCAATCGATCTCGACAGCCTTCGCCCGCGCCTTCGAGTCCCAAACCATCGGCTCGCCGCCGCGAAGCTTGACGAGCTTTTGTTTGGCGACGAAAGACATCTGTGCCGCCGTTCCGTTCCGGTCGAGCTCGACGAACTTCGCCGATCCGATCGCGTCCAGTTGCTCGACGTCCTGCGATACCTGATCGAACGTCGCGGTCAGCTTGTCCGCCGTCAGCGTTTGTACACCGCGATCGTCCGCCGGGACCGTCGGAACCCTGACGGTCTTCGTCTTCGCCTGACCGACGCAGAGTTTCGCGTTGTTACCGGTGGCAAAGAACTCACAATCGAAGCGCGGCGCGTTGACTGTCGTTCTGTAGTTATCGGACGACGCGGTCAGCGGCTCGACATAGAGTTCCGCGTTGCCGACAGCCTCGGCGCGCTGCATATCCTTTCCGTTCGCATGAAAGAACGTTTTCACGACGTCGGCCGTGATCCTCTTGTCGGCTGCATCGGGAGCCCCCGGCGGCGCGTTGATCGTGATCGTTGTCCGCCCGTCGGTCGTCATCTGCTGCAGTATGCCCGCTTCTCGAAACGCGAGGCGAATCGCGCGCGGGGCCGCCATCGTCACTTTCGAATATTCGTCGGTCTTTGCCGGAACGAGGATCGCCCGGCTGTTTCCGGTCGCGTCTGCCTTTTTGAGCTTCCGATCATCCGCAAACGACGCGTTCAATTCGTCGCCGCTCACCTCGGTAGTGCGCTCGGCTGTCGTTTGTCGGAGATACGCCGCGCCGATCACCTGTGCGTCTTTGATCGCCCTGTCGGCGAACAGCGTTGCGTTGACGCGGTCACCCTTGAGGTATTCCTGGCCGTTGTCGATCTCGGCCATGCCGGTCAGGGCCACCCGGCCGGCTGTTTGTTCATAAACGGCATCGGCGGATCTGATATGCGTTTCGCGTTCCTGCTGCGTCGTCACAATATGGACGGAATCGTGAAGTTCGAACCTGTCTGCAGGCTTTTCGTAAACCGCGGTCGAGCAGGTGATCACCGTTGGTCTTGTGTCGGCCGAACCGGTTTCGATGGTCACGCCGCCGAGAAGATCGATCCGTTTCAGATCGCCGTCGAATGCCGCCGTGGCCTTTTCGGAACGCGATTTCGACCATCGCGGGTTGCCGTTCGCCGGCTTCTGTTCAACCGCGACGTTTCCCTCGAGATCGATCCTCCGTACCTGGCGATCCTCGAGCTTGACATGCGCTTTGCCGGATCGGACCTCGGTCGGTTGCGTTCCCGCCGCGGATTCCCCGCTCGGAATCACGTAAACAAAAACGTTGTCGGTCAATTCGATCGTCTCTGCCCCTTGGTCGAAGTTCGCCGAATCCGCCGTGATCCGGGCGCTCTTGATATTGCTTTTCGCCAGCGGGTCCTGAGGATCTGCGGCAAACGCGTCGATCTCGACATTTTTCATCAGGCGGAGGTTCTTTTCGACGGTATGGACGATCGCACCGATGGCGCGGCCGGAAATGTTGCCGCGCTCGAACCTGACCTCTTCCTCCGCTTCGGCGATCCCTGAATCACGTCGGTACGTGACCTGCTCGGTTCGGACATTGAGATCGTCGCGCGTGACGATATTTACGGCGCCGGCGAAGTAGGCGGTGAAGTTCTTGTTTTCCTGCGGAACGTAGACGCCCTTCGCCGCGGTGATCTTGTCCGACATCTGACCCGACTCATCGAAAACCTCGAGATAGACGTCCTGAAGTTCCTGATGATTGTCCGAAAAAGTGACGGCGTTTGCGGCTCGGACCAGGTATTTCTTGATCTCTCCCTCAGTCTCGACGCGCTCGTAATTCTCGATCCGCGCAACGACGTCTTTCGAAAGTGTCGTCGGAAATCCCCTCATCCGGAATTCCCGCGAATTCCCGGCGCGGTAAAATCCGATGACAAGCACGAGAAGCGCGCAGATCAAGATCACCACTGCGGCACTCCTGACGATGCGGGGCATCCGCGCGCGCAGTTCCAAGTTCTTCAGGTTCTTCCGGTGACTTTCGGACACTCTGCTAATTATCGGCTCTCAAATCCTCAACAACAAGTTGCAGGCGCGTGTTTCCCTGCCATGTATTGGCCTCGGGGGTGTAGGCTATTTCGATGCCGGAGCCCGCTCTCAGCGTTTGCCGCTTTGATCGCTCCACGCCGTCCCACCAAACCGCCTCGAAGAACCGCCCCTGGCCGTCAGTGAGTTTCAGTTTCAAATGCTTTTCCTTCATTACAAAGGGATCGTCGCGGAGCACCAGGCCGCCCGTCGCGAAAACCGGTTTCGGATTTCCGGCGCCATACGGCTCTAGCATCTTCAGCATTTCGACAAGTTTCAGATCGATGGTCTGGGGCATCACCCGCGCATCGACCCGCAACTCCGGAACAAGGTCCTCGGCGGCGATCGCCGAGACGGCGTGTTCGTTCAGGCGCATCCGCAATTCGTCGATGTTTTCCGCCTTGATCTTCATTCCGGCCGCGGCCGCATGCCCACCGTACTGTTCGAAGAGCTCGGCGCATGAATCGAGCCCCTGCAGCAAGTGATATCCGGGTATCGAACGCGCCGAACCGTGTCCGACACCGTCCTCGATCGAAATGACGATCGACGGCCGATAAAGTTTGTCGGTAATCCTCGACGCCGCCAGTCCGATCACGCCGCGGTGCCATCCTTCGCCGGCAACGACGGCGAAATGCGTCTGAACCTCGCTCCCGCCCGCGTCAAGAAACTCCTCGAGAGCCAGTTGCGTGATCTCAAGCTGCGTCTTCTGGCGTTCGCGGTTCCGGCTGTCGAGCACGCCCGCGAGTTCCCTTGCCCTGCCGAAACTCGGTGCCTCGAACAACTCGACGACCTGCCGCGCGACGTCCATGCGGCCGGCGGCGTTGATCCGCGGTGCGATCCGGAACCCGATATCAAAGCTCGTCATCTCCGATCGGCAATCCGCCACTTCCATCAGCGCCTTGAGACCGAAGTTACGGGCTTCCGGAAGGTCGCGCAGACCAAGTTTGACGATCGCCCGGTTCTCGCCGGTCAGTTGCATGATGTCGGCGATCGTGCCGATCGCGACGACCTTCAGAAATCCGTCGACGACGTTCTCGCGGCCCTTTTCGCGCAACAGCGCGTGGGCGAGCTTGAAGGCGACGCCGACGCCGGCAAGATTCTTGTCGGGATACTCGCAGCCGGGCTGGTT
>JAKQII010000110.1 GCA_029557535.1 Acidobacteriota bacterium | reverse complement strand
GAGCTGCCTGATGCAGATCGGTGGCCGGCTCGGCGCTCGGGGCTCGAAAGTACGCGCGCTTCATATCGCGGAGGTGCTCGCGTCGCGGAAGGAAGGTTAGTTCCTCGCGCCTCGGCGACTCTGCGGGAACGAATCATTAGGTTTTCCCGCCAAGCCGCGAAGGGATACTGGGATCTGATCTTTGCGACTTGGCGTCCTTGCGGGAACGAATTGTCCGAGCGGCAGGGTGGGGTTTTCCCGCGAAGCCACGAAGTCGCGAAGAAAAGCTTGGACTTTGCGCCCTTGCGCCTTTGCGGGAACACCGACATTGATCGCGCAGGCTGTTTTTCCGCCAGGCCGCGAAAAATATTTCACCCGCCTTTGCGGGAACACAAGATCTCGGTTCCAGACGGGGTTATTTTGCAGCACCAAACGTCCGAAAATTTTGACCGAAACGCCCGCGCCGCGCTCCGCGACGAGCAGCTTCGCGGCGCGCTCGACAATCTCGCGAACACGTTCGGCGAGCGGCGACTGAGCGCGATCGGTTCGGTCGACAACTGGGAGGCGCTTCGCGAAAAGGCGAGAAGAATAAAGGACGAGACGCTCCGAAATCTCGACAGCAAGCTCGAGCAGTTCACGGAAAACGCAGAAAAGGCGGGCGCGCAGATCCGTTGGGCCGTCGACGGCGCCGAGGCGTGCAAGATCATTCTCGGACTGATCCGCGAACGCGGCTCCGAAAACGTCGTCAAGGCGAAGTCGATGGTCTCCGAAGAGATCCGTCTAAACGAAGCCCTCGGGAAAGCCGGCATATTCCCTGTCGAGACCGACCTTGGCGAATGGATCATCCAGCTTGCGCACGAAACGCCTTCGCATATCGTCGTTCCGGCGATCCATAAGACGAAGCGCCAGATCGCCGAGCTTTTTGCCGAAAAGGTCGGGATCGAGAGGACCTCGGACGTCGACGTCCTGACGCAGACGGCACGTCGCATCCTCCGGCAAAAGTTCGCCGAAGCCGAGATCGGTATCAGTGGCGTCAATTTCGCGGTCGCCGAGACCGGCACGATCCTGATCCTCGAGAACGAGGGTAATATCCGCATGACGACGGGTTTGCCCAAGACGCACATCGCACTGATGGGGATCGAGAAAGTCATCCCGTCACTGGCCGATCTCGACGTCTTTTTGAAACTGCTGCCGCGATCCGGAACCGGCCAGCGACTGACGACCTACCAGTCGCTGATCACCGGCACGAAAAAGCGCGCGGAAGACGAAGGACCGGACGAACTGCATATCGTCATCCTCGACAACGGCCGTTCGAAGATGCTCGCGCATCCGGTGACGCGCCAGTCGCTGGCCTGCATCCGGTGCGGCGCGTGTTTGAATGCTTGTCCCGTTTACAGACAGATCGGCGGCCATGCATACGGGTCGGTCTATCCAGGACCGATCGGCGCGGTCATTACGCCGCAGCTGATCGGGATCGAAAAGGCCGCGCAACTGCCGTTCGCATCGAGCCTGTGCGGCGCGTGCCGCGAGGTTTGTCCGGTGAAGATCGACATTCCGGAACTCTTGCTTCATTTGCGAAGCGAGATCGTCGCCGAGAAGCCGAAGTTCAACGAAGGTCTCGCTTTCAAGATGTACGCCGCCGCGTGGAAGCAAACAAGCCGCTTCGAGCTCGGCAACCGTACCGCGCGGTTCATGCAGCGGTTCGTCATCGCGAACGGCCGACTTTCGACGGCGGGGAAATTGATCGCGAGATTCGCTCCGCCGCTCGGGCGCTGGGCCGACTACCGCAACGTCCCGAAGCTGGCGCCGAAGTCGTTCCGCGAATTGTGGCGCGAGAGGAGAATGAAATGAGCGAGGCGACGGCACGATCGGCAATTTTGGGCGCGATCCGCGAGAGTTTGCGGGCCGCCGAAGCGATCGCGCACGTTAATTCGCGCCATGAACCGGATTTCGGCGACAGCATCCCGTTCATGACTCAGAACAAGGTCAGGACGTTCGGCGAGAATCTGCGGGCGATCGGCGGAAACTGCGTCGTCGTCGAGAATCTCGAAGCGGCGGTCGATGTGGTCCGGCATGTCCTGAACGAACATTCCCCTGAAATGACGGCGATTTCGGATTCGCCGTTGGCGGTCGCGGCGGCTTCGAAGATCGGACGCGAATTCGTCCAGAACGCGTCGGCGGAAGAATTGTTCGAATGCGGCGTCGGGATCACGTCGGCGCAATACGGCATCGCCGAGACCGGGACGCTCGTCATCGCGTCGGGCAGTGAATCCAACCGCTTGGCGTCGCTTGTCCCGCCGGTTCATATTTGCCTGATCGGCGCGTCGAAATTGCGGTCGAACCTCGGCGAAGTGCTTGCCGCGCTCGACACGGACGCAGACCGCTGCGTGACTTTCATTACCGGACAATCGCGGACGTCGGACATCGAACTGACGCTCGCGCTCGGCGTTCACGGACCGAAGGAACTGAACGTGATAATTATCGAAAATGAGTGAGATCCTCCTGAACGCGATCGACGTGCAGAAGTCGTACGCGGGCGTGAAAGCGCTCCGTTCGGCGTCGTTCGAGCTTCGCGCGGGAGAGGTCCATGCGCTGATCGGCGAGAACGGCGCGGGCAAATCGACGTTCATCAAGATCGTCACCGGCGCGGTCGAACCCGATCGCGGGCATCTGGAGATCGCCGGCAAGACCATCGCCGGGAATTCGCCGACGATCTCGAAAGAACTGGGCGTCGCGGCGATCTACCAGCAGCCGGCGCTGTTCCCGGAACTCTCGGTCGCCGAGAACATCGCCATCGGTTACGAGCACGGCGGGTTCTTCGGCCGTGTCGACTGGCGCGCGCGGCGCGAGCATGCCCGGGAACTGCTCGACCGGATCGGCGCGAGGATCGACGTCGAGTCCGAGGCCGGGAGCCTTTCGATGCCGCAGCAGCAACTGGTCGAGATCGCCCGAGCTCTCGGCGCCGAGGCGAAGATACTGATCCTCGACGAACCGACCGCTTCGCTTTCCGAGGACGACACGAACAATCTTTTCCGAGTCATCCGTGGGCTGCGCGAGCAGGGCGTCGGGATGATCTACATTTCGCACCGTCTCGAAGAACTGCCGGTGATCGCCGATCGCGTCACGGTTCTGCGCGACGGACAGACGATCGGGACACGGGTCGTCAAAGACGTCAGCCGTGACGAGATGATCAAGTTGATGGTCGGGCGCGAATTGTCGCAGATCTTCCCGAAAAGGGAGGTTCCGATCGGTAATGTCGCGCTCGAATTGCGGAATTTCGGATCAAGAAAGGCGGGCGTCAAAAACATCAACCTGACGGTCCGCGCCGGCGAGATCGTCGGCGTCGCGGGACTCGTCGGAGCCGGACGGACCGAGTTCGCCCGCGCCGTTTTCGGGATCGACGAGGCCGATTCCGGCGAGGTCTTCCTCAACGGCGTTCCGATCAGAAACAGCCACCCGCGCGACGCCATCCGCCGGAACATCGCGTATTTGCCCGAAGACAGGCGCAAACACGGAGTGATCCTCGATCTGCCGATCGCGTCGAATGTGACGCTTGCTTCGCTGCAGATCCTATCTGGAAGATTCGGGCTCAATTTCGGCAAGGAACAGGAACTCGCGGCTGAATATACGCGAAGACTGGGCGTCAAGACGCCGTCGATCCACGATTCGGTCGCGACACTTTCGGGCGGAAACCAGCAGAAGGTCGCGCTCAGCCGCTGGCTGCTGACCAAGCCCGCGGTGCTGATCCTCGACGAGCCCACGCAGGGAATCGACGTCGGCGCGAAGTCCGAGATCCACGCGCTGATGACCGAGCTTGCGGGTGAGGGCGTGGCGATCCTGATGATCTCGTCCGAACTTCCCGAAGTATTGGGGATGAGCGATCGCGTCGCCGTCATGCACAGCGGGACGATCGTTAAGGTGCTCGAACGCGATGAAGCGACGCAGACCGAGATCCTGGCGCTCGCGCTCGGACACGGAGCGGCCGCCGCAAGTAGCTGATTAAATTAGAGATGCTGGATTTCAGGCGCAACAAAAGAGAGATCTCGGCGGCGGTGGCCTATCTGGTACTTCTGGCCGCAGTCGGCGGCGTCGCGCCGTCGTTCTTCGGAGCCGGAAATCTTGGCGATTTGGTGATCAACAACGCGCCGTTCCTGCTGATCGCGATCGGCATGACGCTCGTCATCCTGCTCGGTGAGATCGATATTTCCGTTGGATCGCAATTCGCCGTCGCGAGCGTGCTCGCAGGCGTCCTGGCAAAAGCAGGCGTCCCGGTCCCGTTGCTTTTCGTCGCGATGATCATGATCGGGACCGCGATGGGCGCAGTTAACGGGTTCCTGGTCGGGCGTTTCGGTCTTCCGTCGATCATCGTCACGCTCGCGATGCTTGTCGCCTGGCGCGACGGTCTGCGCTGGGTCACCGAAGGCGCATGGGTGCAGGGTCTGCCGGAGAATTTTCAATGGTTCGGGCTCGGTCAGTCGGGGGGGCAGCTCGTGATCGTCGCGATCCCGCTTCTGGTTTTCGTGGTGTTCGCATGGGCGCTCAGGAATTTAAGGATCGGGCGCGCGATCTACGCCGTCGGATCCGACGCCGAGGCGGCGCGACTTGCAGGGATCGAACCGAAGTCGATCACGTTCGGCGTCTTTGCGCTGATGGGCGGGCTCGTCGGCTTGGCGGCACTGCTCAACGCGGTCCGCTTCAACGAGATCCCGTCGAACGCGGGCATCGGAATGGAACTTAAGGCCGTCGCGGCCGTTGTCGTCGGCGGCGCCGCGATCACCGGCGGCCGCGGGAAATTGCCGGGAACGCTGGTCGGCGTCGCGTTGCTCGGGACGATCGCGACCGCGCTCACGTTCGTCGGCATCAACCCGTTCTGGGAGAAGGCGATCCAGGGGCTGATCATCCTCGCGGCACTGGTCGGCGACGTGGTGATGCGCAAATACGAGGAGCGCTCGGCGGAAGGTTGATGGAGAATGTCGGCGAACAACGTGAACTGAGGACCGAGCTGCCGCTGGCGGCGCGCTGGTTTCCGAACAACGAGTGGGTGCTGATCGCGGTATTGCTCGTCGAGGTCGTGTTGTTCAGCGTTTCGGGTGCGAATTTCCTTTCGGCGGCGAACGGTTTTGAGATCTCGCGGCTGGCGGTCGAGATCGGACTGCTCGCGCTCGTCATGACGCCGATCATCATCACCGGCGGGATCGATCTTTCGGTCGGCTCGATGATGGGGCTGTCGGCGGTCGTCATGGGCGCGCTCTGGCGCGACGCTCATTTGCCGCTGCCGCTCGCGATCCTAATCACGCTGCTTGTCGGCGTCGGTGGCGGATATCTCAACGCGGCGATCATCACGAAGCTCAGGTTTCCCCCGCTGATCGTGACGCTCGGTACGTTTTCGCTTTTCCGCGGCATCGCCGAGGGACTGACGCGAGGGATCGAGAACTATTCGGGCTTTGGCGAGAACTATTTGTTTCTCGGCCAGGGCTATCTGTTCGACGTCATCCCGACGCAGCTTCTGATATTCGTTCCGGCGACCGTCGCGATCTACTGGATGCTCGAGAGGACGGCGTTCGGGCGCAGCCTTTATGCGATCGGCTATTCGGCCGAAGGCGCGCGCTATGCCGGGATCAAGGTCCGGCGGTCGCTGACCGTGATCTACACGCTTTCGGGGTTCGTTTCGAGCCTCGCCGCGGTGATCTACGTCGCGCATCTCGGGCAGGCGAAATCCGATGCCGGAACCGGCTACGAACTGATGGCGATCACGGCGGTCGTACTCGGCGGTGCGTCGATCTTCGGCGGACGCGGAACGATCCTCGGAACGGTCCTCGGGCTGTTCGCGATCGTCATCCTGCAGAACGGTCTAAGGCTGAGCGGTCTTCCGGCAGAACTCGCCGGGATCATGACGGGCTTCCTGCTGATCGTCGTCATTTTATTCGACAGATATTCAAAATCCGCGTCGGCGGCCCCGGCCGGAGCCGACACAGAGGAGGAATTCGAGGTGAAAAATTCACAGGTTGGCATCATCAGCGCCGCGATAATTTTGACCGGGCTGATCATCGCCGGAAGCAACTGGATGCTCGTCCGCTCGATCCGCGATAACGGTTCGGCGGGCTCGTCCGAGGCGAAGAACGCGGTGCAAAACACAGGGACCGGCAAGAAGGCGGTGATCGCAATGATGCCGAAGGCGAAGGGCGATCCGTATTTCATCAGCTGCAAGAAGGGCGCGGACGAAGCGGCGAAGGAACTCGGCATCGAGCTGCTCTGGGACGGCCCGACCGATCTTGATCCGGCGAAGCAGAACGAGGTCGTCGAGGCGTGGATCACGCGCGGCGTAGATGCGATCGCCGTCTCGGTTGAGAACAAGGAAGCGATCTCCACCGTGCTGAAAAAGGCAAAGGACAAGGGAATCAAGGTCGTGACCTGGGACGCCGATTCGAACAAGGATGCCCGCGATTTCCTGATCAATCAGGCGACGCCGCAGGGAATCGGCGAAACGCTGACCGACGAGGCCTCGCGGATCATGGGAGGCAAGGGCGAATTCGCGATCGTCACCGCGAGTCTCAGCGCCGCCAACCAGAACGAGTGGATCAAATACATCAAACAACGGCTGACCGAGAAGTATCCGGAAATGAAGCTCGTCGCGATCCAGCCGAGCGACGGCGACCGCGACCGCGCGTTCACCGAAACGCAGAACATCCTGAAGGTTTATCCGAACGTCAAGGTCGTGATGGGCATCGCTGCGCCGGCGGTTCCTGGCATCGCCGAGGCCGTCAAGCAATCCGGCCGGAACGACGTCAAGGTCACCGGACTATCGCTCCCGAACATGTGCAAGCCGTACATCAAGGACGGGATAGTCGACAGCATCGTTCTTTGGAACACCGTCGATCTCGGCTACTTGTCGGTGTACGCGGCGGACGCGCTCGTCAACGGGAAACTCAAGAAGGGCGACAAGACGTTCGAAGCCGGCCGGCTGAAGTCGATCGAGGTCGTCGATGACGAGGTCAGGCTTGGCAAACCTTTCATTTTCAACAAAGAGAACGTCGACAACTTCGACTTCTAACAGACTTCAAGGAGACTCAAAAATGTCATTTGGCAGACGGGAATTTCTGAAGACATCGGCATTCGCGGCCGTAGCGGCGGTGATCGCCCCGCGGTCGCTATATTCGCAGGCGTTCGAATCAAAGGTCGAGATCCTCATCGGCGAGCCGATCGGAACGATCAACCCGGACATCTACGGCCATTTTGTCGAGCATCTGGGAGCGGTGGTCTACGACGGCATCTGGGTCGGAGAGAACTCGAAGATCCGCAACTACAACGGCATCCGCGCGGACCTCGTCGATAGTTTGAAGAAACTTAAACCCGGAGTTATCCGCTATCCCGGCGGCTGCTTCGCGGACCAATACGACTGGCGCGACGGGGTCGGTCCGCGCGAAAAGCGTCCGACGCGCGTCAACTTCTGGGCCGACACGAATTACAAGGCGCCCGAGAATTACAAGAAGCTCCAAGGCGGGCCGCAGAAATACGAATCGAACTATTTCGGGACCGACGAATTCGCGCATTTCTGTAAACTGGTCGGCGCGAAGATCTACTTGGCCGCGAACCTCCGCTCGCGCGACAACCGAGTGTTCCAGGAATGGCTCGACTACTGCAACGCGCCGGCCGGAACGACGACCTGGGCGAAAGAGCGCGAGAAGAACGGTTACAGCGACCCGCACGGCGTCGAGTATTGGGGCGTCGGGAACGAGTCCTGGGGCTGCGGCGGCGATTTCCTACCCGAAGAATACGCAACCGAGTTTCGCCGATTCACGGCGTGGCTTCCGACTTACGGTTACAAACTCAAACTGATCGGCTCGGGCCCGAACGGCGGCGACCTCAACTGGACGGCGCGGTTTTTCCAGAAGCTCACGGAAAAGGGGTCAGGAATGGTCAATCGCCTTTACGGCTGGGCGCTTCACTATTATTCGGGATCGACCGGAAAACAGATCGCGAACCAGTTCGACGTCAACGATTGGTACGATCTGATCCAGCGATCCGACCGCATGGAATCGCTGATCAAGGATCACTGGACGGCGATGGGGGTGTATGACCGCGAACGCCGCATCAAGCTCTCGGTCGACGAATGGGGCGCGTGGCACTGGCAGGATCCCGACATGCCGGACGGGTTCCTTTACGCTTATGCCTCGACGCTGCGCGACGCGCTGATCTCCGGACTCAATCTCGACACGTTCCAGCGCCACGCCGACAAGGTCAACATGGCGAACCCGGCGCAGCTCGTGAACACGATCCACTCGCTCTACATCGCGCATGAGGACAAACTCGTCGAAACGCCGAACTATCATGTTTTTGAGATGTACATGCCGCATGCCGGAGCGACCGCCGTCCGCACGGAGTTCATCGCGCCGCGGCTCGGATTCTCGCGCTTCGACAGCCAGCGTAAGGAGACGAAGGCGAGTTTGTGGGGACTCAACGGATCGGCGTCGATCAACGGCAAGACGATCACGCTGACGGCGACGAATCCCGATCACGCCAACGCCCGCGAGACCGAGATCAACGTTCCCGGAGCGCGGATCGTTTCAGCCGAAGCGCGCGTGCTTTCGTCGAGCAATCTTCAGATACGGAACACGTTCGCCGAACCGAAGGCGCTCGTCCCGCGGAACGAAACCGTGAGCGTCGGAGCCGCAGGCAAACTCGTTTACAGATTCGCGCCGGCGTCCGTCACGAGGCTCACGCTGCAGATCGCCTAGCTTATGAAGACGCTTGCCTGCATCATCATGTTTTCGATCGCTGTCTCGACTTCCGCTCAGACGCCGGTCAACGACGCGACGACGCCGCTTCACAAACTTCAGCCGGATTATCCCGTCCCGTACGGAATACCGATAGAAGAATCGGTGATCGCCGTTTTGAACCGCGTTCGGGCTTATCTCGACAACGTCACGCCTGCCGGGTTCATCAACGAAAAGACCGGCGAGGCGGTTTCCGACGCGTCAAAGATCGACAAAGACACGATCCTCGCGCGCGGCGACTTCAGGATCGTCTCCTACGAATGGGGTGTTACGTACGCCGGAATGCTGCTCGCGGCACAGGAGACGAAAGATCCGAAGTTCCGCGATTACGTCGAGGCGCGCCTGAAATTCATCGCCGATTCGGCCGCGGCGTTCAAACCGAAGGGCGATTACCAGGACTGGGAAGCACGGATGCCGCTTCGAAATCTGGTCGCGCCGCGCGCGCTCGACGACGTCGGCGCGATGTGCGCGGCGATGATCAAGGCGAAGCGCGCCGGAAGCACGGCGAACGTCCGGCCGCTGATCGACATCGCGATCGGACACATCATGGACAAGCAGCACCGGCTTGCCGACCGGACGCTCGCGCGGATGCGTCCGCAGCCGAACACGCTCTGGCTCGACGACCTGTTCATGAGCGTTCCGGCGCTGGCGCAGATGGGCAAACTGTCGGCCGACCGCAGGTATTTCGACGAGGCCGCTTTCCAGGTGCTCTCGTTCGAGAAGCGGATGTTCAATCCGCGGCTCAATATTTTCATGCACGGCTGGGTCGAAGGAATGTCCGTGCATCCAGAGTTTCACTGGGCACGCGCGAACGGCTGGGCGTTTATGACGCTTGTCGAACTGCTCGATGTCCTGCCCGAGGACCATCCGCAGCGCGCGGCGTTGCTCGATCTGCTCCGCCGACACGCAAAAGGGCTCGCGGCTTTGCAGTCGTCGTCGGGTTTCTGGCATCAGTTGCTCGATCGGCGCGATTCGTATCTCGAAACGTCGGCGACGGCGATCTACGCCTACGCGTTCGCGCGGGCGGTCAACCGCGGATGGATCGACAAAAAGGCTTACGCGCCGATGACGCTCTTGGCGTGGAACGCAGTCTCGACGAAGGTCAGCGCGAAAGGCCAGGTCGAGGGGACATGTGTCGGGACCGGAATGGCGTTCGATCCCGCGTTTTACTACTTCCGGCCCACCAGTCCATTCGCCGCGCATGGCTACGGCCCGGTTTTGCTCGCGGGAGCGGAAGTATTGCGGATGCTCCGCGACAACAAGTTCGAGATCAACGACAGTTCGGTCCAGCTTTTGGGAAAATAAGAGGATTATGTTGAAAAGATCGATCATTGCGATGGTTCTGATCGCGCTCGTCGCGGTCGCGGCAACGGCGCAGCCGGAGTTCAGGAAGTGGGAAAAGGGCACGTCGCCGGCGGATGTCGGAAAGCGCCTCGCGGAGAACTGGGTCGCACGCTCGTTCGAGTTTGAATCAGGCAAGCGAAAATTCGTGATCTACCCCGAGATCTGCACTTGGTACGGGTCGCTGAAAGTCGCTAAAGATATTAAAGACAACGGCTTGCAGTTGCGGTTGGCGAAAAAATTCGACCGATTTCTGACCGAAAAGGGGCGCGAGAACATCTCCGAGCAGTTCCATGTCGACTACTCGATGCTGGGCTCGCTCCCGCTTGAAATCTACCTTCAGACAAAGGACGCGCGATATCTGACCTTCGGCCGCGACATGGCGGACAAGCAGTGGAGCAAGACGACCGACGACGGGATCACTGCCGAAGCGCGTTACTGGATCGACGACATGTATATGATCACGATTCTGCAGGTTCAGGCCTACCGCGCGACCGGCGACAGGAAATATCTCGATCGGGCCGCGCTGGCCGCCGACACGTATTTGAAAAAACTCCAGAAAGAGAACGGCCTGTTCCATCACGCCGACGACTCGTTCTTCTACTGGAGTCGGGGAAACGGATGGTTCGCGGCCGGGATGGCCGAACTTCTGAGCGAACTCCCGAAGAACCATCCGAAGTATGCGTCGATCATGAAAAGTTTCCGTCTGATGATGGCGTCGCTCCTGAAATACCAGGCTCCAAGCGGTTTGTGGCGTCAACTTATCGACGTCGGGGACTTCTGGGAAGAAACGTCCGGAACCGGAATGTTCGCGTTCGCCATGGTCAAAGGCGTGAAAAAAGGCTGGCTCGACCGAAAGACCTATGCCCGGCCGGCGCGGAAGGCGTGGCTCGCGCTCGTCGGAAAACTCGACGAGAACGCGAACATCAAGGACGTCTGCGAAGGCACGAACAAGGGCTTTTCGCTCGACTATTATAGGAATCGCGCACGCAAGACGGGCGATTTGCACGGCCAGGCGGCGATCACTTGGACGGCGATGGCGCTGCTTGAAAAGTGATGATCCGAAAGGCGTTCCAAATGTCCGTCAATCCGGACTCGCACACCGAATACGAACGGCGCCACCGGCCGATCTGGGACGAACTCGCGGAAGTTCTCCGCGATCATGGCGTGAGCAATTACTCGATCTTTCTCGACGAGAGTTCGCACCGTCTGTTCGGCTATGCTGAGATCGAATCCGAAGAACGATGGAATGCGATCGCCGGCACCGAGGTATGCAAACGTTGGTGGGCATACATGAGCGACGTGATGCCGAGCAATTCAGACAACAGTCCCGTTTCGATTGAATTACGTGAGGTTTTTCATCTTGATTAAAACGATTCGATTCGTATTTTGTCTTTTTGCGTTCGCGGCCGCGGCAGTTGCGCAGCAAGCGACCGAGATCCCCGTGTCGCTGAAGGCGGCGAACGGCAGATTTGTCGGTCAGGTCGCCAATGGGGGGCTCGACGTGAACTCCGAATCGATAACCGCCAAACAGACCTTCGTCCTCGTCGATATCAACGGTGGTAAGGTCGCCGACGGCGATTCCGTCAAGATCAAGATGGAAGAGTCGTTGTGGCACGAAGACAAGGAGAAGAAGACGATCAACCGTGTTCCGGCCCGCGCCGCGATCGAAACCGAGTGCGTCTTCAAGCTCAGGGTTCGCGGGAAACTGATCGCGCTCGAAGCGCCTTCGGGCAGATTCGTCGCCGTTGACGGTTGGTCGCTGGTGACGACCGACGATCCGACGAAAGCCACGGCGTTCGATATCCAGGCCGTTGCTCCGAAATCGGCGCCGACCGCGTACACCGTCGCTTTCAAATTCGCGAACGGCAAATTTATGGGAATGGTCCCGCAGGGCGGAATGGACGCCTCGGCGGACGCGATCGGCGCGAATCAGACCTTTACGATGATCGATCTGAACGGCAACCAGTTGAGCAGCGGCGACACCGTCCGCTTGATCTTTGGCCAGTCGCAACTGCGCGAAGATCCGTCGGACGGTCGCATTCACCGGGTGCCGATCCGCGGTTCCGTCGAGGCCGAATGCACGTTCAGGATCATTGTTGTCGGGGCGAACATTCTGCTCGAGACGCCGAAGGGGAAATATGTTGCAACGGCAACTGACGGCAAGTCGCTCACGTCGACCGAAAAAAAGGACGAATCGAGCCTGATGACCGCTGTTCCGACGACCGCGCCAGAGCCGAAGAAATGAATCAAGAGGAAGCAGTGGACCGATTTGCCGCAGATAACGCGGATCGCGCGGATAAAACAAAAGCACGATCCGCG